>CAMBEI010000001.1 GCA_945865645.1 Chitinophaga pinensis
AAATTGAATCTTGTTTCAAATCTTGTAAAATAGAAAATAGGTTTTGATCTTTACGTTCATTCATAATTTTGTGTTCTCTTACATTTTCAGCAAAAAATCCAAGAGTTACAGCAGCAAATAACATCACAAATTCAATAATGTATTCAGACCATTTCTTTTTATGTGTTGGGTGGTGTGGGTGATGTACTTCCATATTAATATTTTATGGTTGAAAATAAGATAATGTTTTCAATTATAAACCTTCCCAACTATTAAGGCCCCATTATGTTTTCAAAACCTCACGCAGAAACAACAAAGGACCCACGATTTAACGCAAGCTTATAGTGAAAGCCAATGCAATGTATTGAGGACAAATTGTTTCCAATCGTACCCTGAAACTTGCATACCTGAAGATAGTTTATACTCTCCTGATTCTATAATCATGGCAGTAAATCCGTTGCAATCTCCTAAAGCTACTAATTTTCCTTTACCTACGTTTCCTGCCAAGCATTGTGAATTTGGAGCTCCAGTAGGCATAGTTCCATTCCATTTTTTTATCATTGCAGAGCTCGACAGTTTGAGGATATTTCTATAGCCATCTCCAGTCAATCCACCTCCTCCATGAGTCAAAATATTACTTATGCGCTCATTTTTTTTCTCCCCCTTAGTAATAGGATGTTCCGTATTTAAAAGTCCATTCGTACTTGTAAACTTAAGAAAGGAATGATTCCAACTAGGCATTTCAATAGGCGAATCACTATTAATAGAATCAACGACGATACCAGTACTTAATTGAATTCCAAACTTATTAAATAAAGGCGTGACGGATTTATCTATTGGAGCATGTTCACTAAACATAAGCAAGGATCCTCCATCGGATACCCATTCATGTAAAGCATTCAATTCATCTGTTGTAAAAGTAAATACATCAGCTTGTTTTTGCCCATTGAAAAACAACAAGAAATCTTCAGAACCATATTTAAATGGCATTGCTGTCAAAATAACTACAATGCTATAATTTGACAAATACTCCTTCGTGAATTGCATAGAATCGATCTTTATTTGATACCCATCGGAACTTGCAACATCAAACAAAGGTTTATTCAAACCTAACTCAACTGCAAAATTATGATGCCCTGCATCAATTAAAATTTTTGGGCCATAACCTTTCTTAAATTTTGGATGAACTACATTAGCATTAAATGAACTATCATTATACATTTGTGCCTGAGATGTAATTGTAAATAGTAATAAAAATAGTAGGATTGAATTTTTCATATTATAAGGCTCAATTATGTTTATTTAATTTAAATATATAAAATTATGGAAATACTAGGATATTTATTGGCAATAATTGTAGGTATCTCTTTAGGTTTAATTGGAAGTGGGGGGTCTATTTTAACTGTCCCTATTTTAGTTTATATATTGGGGGTTAATCCGCCTTTGGCAACAGCCTATTCTTTATTTATTGTAGGATCAACTGCATTAGTAGGTGGAGTTCAATCTGCTCTACAAAAAAGAGTTGATTTTAAAACAGTGATTATCTTTGGTATTCCTTCAATAGTGGCTGTTTATGCAACCCGAATGTGGTTAATGCCATTTCTACCAAATGAAATTTTTACTATTGGGTCACTGATTATTACTAAATCAATAGGTTTAATGTTATTGTTTGCTGTGGTAATGATATTGGCGTCGGTTACGATGATTAATTCTAAAAAAATTCAACAAACTGATGATAATTTACCTAGGGTTTATAATTATCCGATGATTTTTTTAGATGGTACTTTTGTAGGGTTACTTACAGGCCTGGTAGGTGCAGGTGGCGGGTTTTTAATTATACCCGCTTTGGTATTACTTTTACAAATGCCTATGAAACTTGCTGTTGGTACTTCTCTTTTTATTATTGCAGCAAAATCATTAATTGGGTTTATTGGAGATCTACAAGGCAGCGAAATTATAGACTGGAAACTTCTAAGCATATTCACCTCATTTGCTGTTGCTGGTATTTTTGTAGGTATAATATTATCTAAAAAAATACCCAGCCAAAAACTTAAAAAAGGTTTTGGCTGGTTTGTTTTGGCTATGGGCATATACATTATTATAAAAGAATTATTTTTCAAATAATTATAAACGTTTAAAATGTGAGAAAGAAATACAGAAAATTGTTGTGTGGTTACCTGCGATATTCCTCTAGGCGAAACCTATTGGAATAATCAATATGATGCTAATGCTATAGGATGAGATCTGGGCCAGCTTTCTCCACCATTGAAAGTTTACATCGATCAACTTACTAATACAGGCGTACGCATTTTAATTATAGGTTCTGGTAATACCTTTAAGGCAGATTATTTGTTACAAAAGGGATTTACAAACATTAATGTAATCGATATTGCACCCACTTTGATAGCACAGTTAAAAGAAAAATATCTAGGCAATACAAATATCATATTAGGCGATTTTTTTAAACATAAAGGTGAATATGAATTAGTATTAGAACAAACTTTTTTCTGCGCCATTAACCCGTCCCTACGAAAAAATTATGTGGCTAAGATGAAAGAGTTACTTTTACTAAATGGCAAGCTTGTTGGAGTTTTGTTTGATTGGCAATTTGAACACTAGGGTCCACTTTTCGGGGCCTGTAAATATTAGTATGAGAACCTGTTTGAAAAGGATTTTATTTTTAACTTTTGAGTTTTGCAATAACTCGTTTGTTAAAAGATCTGGGCCAGAAGTATTTATTAATCTGACAAAAAAATAAAAGAATGGCGGTTAACATAAATTGTATAAAAATTTAGAACAATTATGAAAATAGAGCAAATTTATACAGGATGTTTGGCTCAGGGTGCTTATTATATTACATCTAATGGAGAGGCTGCTATCATTGATCCTTTGCGCGAAACAGCACCTTATATGGAGCGATTACAAAAAGACAATGTAAAACTTAAGTACATTTTTGAAACACATTTTCATGCAGATTTTGTGAGTGGACATGTTGATCTTAGTAAAAAAACCGGTGCTTTCATTGTTTATGGTCCTAACGCAGTTTGTGAATTTGATTGCATTTCTGCAAAGGATGATGAAGAACTTAAAATTGGTGATATAACCATTAAAGTGTTACATACACCCGGTCATACCATGGAAAGTACAACCTATCTCTTAAAAGATGCAGCAGGTAAAGACCATTGCATTTTTAGCGGAGATACCTTGTTTTTAGGAGATGTTGGCCGTCCGGACCTGGCGCAAAAAGCTGCCGATATGACCATGGAAGACCTGGCAGGAATACTTTACGAAAGTTTAAATAATAAAATAATGCCTCTGGCAGATGAAGTAATTGTTTATCCTGCACATGGCGCCGGCAGTGCCTGTGGTAAAAATATGATGAAGGAAACGGTGGATACATTGGGCAATCAAAAGAAAATGAATTATGCATTGAATCAACCCAATAAAGAAGCCTTTGTTAAAGCCGTTACTGAAGGTTTATTACCTCCTCCTGGATATTTTGGAATGAATGTAGCCATGAATAAAAAAGGCTACGAAAGTTTTGAAACCGTTCTTAACAATGGCATGAAAGCACTAACGCCTGATGAGTTTGAAGCTGCTGCAGAAAATACCGAAGCGTTGATACTGGATACAAGGGATAGCAGCGTTTTTTATAAAGGCTTTATTCCTCAATCAATTAATATCGGGTTAAACGGCGATTTTGCCCCCTGGGTTGGTACATTGATAATAGATATAAAGCAACCCATTTTACTGGTAACTGATTTAGGTAAAGAAGAAGAATCGGTAACCCGGTTAAGCCGTGTTGGTTTCGATAATGTTACAGGACATATACAAGGCGGCTTTGCTGCATGGCTGGAAGCTGGTAAAATAGAAGATGTGGTGGACAGAATTACTGCAGAACAATTTGCAAAAGAAATAAAGATTGGCAAAGATAAAGTTATTGATATCCGCAAAGACACAGAGTATGCAGCTGCACACGTTGATGAAGCATACAACAGGCCGCTGGCTTTTATTAATGAATGGGTTAAGGATATAAATCCCGAAGAGCATTTTTATATTCATTGTGCAGGTGGTTACCGCAGTATAATTGCAGCTTCTATTTTACAGGCCCGTGGCTATAGAAATTTTACTGAGATTGAAGGCGGGTTTAGCGCAATCAGTAAAACAAATGTTCCTGCAACAGATTTTCTATGTCAGAGTAAAAAAATGCCTGCATAATTATAATCAGCTAATTTTAAAACTAGTATTTCACTATGAGTATTTTAGAATTAATCAAACACCCCTGGCCTTGGTATGTAGCCGGGCCTTTGATAGGACTAACAGTTCCTGTTTTACTCATCATCGGCAATAAAGCATTTGGTATCAGTTCATCACTGCGTCATTTATGTGCTGCCTGCTTTCCAGCAAATATCCCCTTTTTTAAATACGACTGGAAAAAAGAAATATGGAATCTTTTTTTTGTGCTGGGTATTTTTTTGGGCGCTGTTATTGCTGTAAATCTATTGGCTGATCTGGAACCTATAAAAATAAATGCTAAGCTGGCAAGAGACTTAGCCGTGTATGGCATAACCGATTATTCCGGCATGGTGCCAAATCAATTATTTAACTGGCAAAATCTTTTATCTGTAAAGGGCTTACTCATGATGGTGCTGGGTGGTTTTTTGGTTGGCTTTGGTACCCGGTATGCCGGAGGTTGTACCAGCAGCCATTCTATTATGGGTCTGTCAACATTGCAATGGCCATCACTTGTTGCTACCATTTGTTTTATGGTGGGCGGCTTTATCATGTCAAATCTTATACTTCCATTTATTCTTTCTCTTTAAAAAAAATAAAAATGCAAACAACAGATACAAATACAGATTTTCAAGTTCGTTCATTAGATGCCATATGTGTTAATGAAAGCTGTTTAACCCACAAGTGGTATCATAACATTAAGTACATGATTGTTGGCCTTGCTTTCGGAATTGTTTTTGTAAAAGCCGAGATCATCAGCTGGTTCCGTATTCAAGAAATGTTTCGCCTGCAGTCTTTTCACATGTACGGTGTAATCGGCAGTGCGGTAGTAACCGGTATTATTTCTGTCTGGCTCATTAAAAAAATGAATGTAAAAACTATTTATGGCGAGGCAATAACAATTCATCCAAAAGCTTTTAATAAAGGACAGATTTATGGTGGATTGTTATTTGGATTGGGATGGGCAATTACTGGTGCTTGCCCGGGGCCTTTATATGCACAGATCGGCTCGGGTGCTTATGTAATTGTAATAACTTTACTTAGTGCCATTGCCGGTACCTGGGTATATGGTTACTTCAGAGAAAAATTACCTCATTAAAATTCATACTGCATGCTTAATGGGCAAAACCAGGACAAAACAATACAGAGACTTTTAGCTGTAATAAACAAACTCATTTTTATGATTGTTGTTTTAGTTGCCGGTATCATTGCCATGCCTTTTGTTTTGCAATATGCTCATGATGCAGAGAAAACAAAAACTGAAAAATCAACTGTTGCAATAAAAGATACTACAACTTACTGGGTTGCTCCCGATATTAATACCATCACCGATTCTAATCTAAAACTACAGGTTGCGTATGGTAAAGAATTAATTGCACACACATCAAAATATCTTGGGCCACTGGGCTCAGTTAGTAAAATAAGTAACGGAATGAATTGCCAGAACTGTCATTTGCAGGCCGGCACGGTTACCTGGGGCAATAACTATGGCTCGGTCGCTTCTCTCTATCCAAAATTCAGGGCAAGAAGCGGCAGCATTGAAAATATTTATAAACGGGTAAATGATTGTATTGAAAGAAGCTTAAATGGTAAAGCGTTGGATACCGTCGGTAAAGAGATGCAGGCTATTACCGCCTATATTAATTTTTTAGGATCGAATGTAGTGAAAGGTAAAAAAGCAGCAGGCTCAGGTTTTAAAGACCTTGCCTGGCTTGACCGTATTGCCGATACCGGAAAAGGGATGGCAGTTTATATTGCAAAATGCCAAAGCTGTCATCAGCAAAATGGCGAAGGTGTTTTTAACCCGGAAAAAACAGAATATATCTATCCTTCCTTGTGGGGTAAAAATAGTTTTAATGATGGCGCCGGTTTATACCGCATCAGCAATTTTGCAAAATATGCAAAGTATAATATGCCGCAGGGAACAACATATCAAAGCCCTCAATTAACTGATGAAGAAGCCTGGGACGTGGCTGCATACGTACTTACTCAAACAAGGCCGCACATCAATACACCAAAAGATTGGCCTGACATTTCTAAAAAACCGATTGATCATCCTTTTGGGCCATATGCGGATGCATTTACTGAAAAGCAACACAAGTATGGCCCTTTTAAATCCATTGTGGAAGAACAAAAGAAAAAAGAAGAAGTGGCAAAGCAAAAAGTAGCTGTTGTAGTGAAAAAATAAAATCATCCACATGGAAAACAACAGAAGAAATTTTATAAAAAAAATAGGGACACTGGGCAGCGCAGGCTTACTGGCTTCATCACCCATCATTGCCGTTACAGAATCCATTGAAAATCGGGAATTGAAAAATAAATCAGCAGCTGATGATAAACCCTTTACCATCTGTATTTTACAAACAACCGATGTGCATTGCCAGGTACATCCACACGATGAATTGTTTTGGGAAAATGAAAAAGTTGTTTTTCGTAAAACTGGTGGCTATGCACACTTAGCTACTTATCTGCAAAATGAAAGAAAGAAAAACTCCGATACTTTTTTAATTGATACCGGAGATATGTTTCAGGGCAGCGAACTGTCTGTAAAAACAACCGGAAAAGCCATGGTACCCATTTTAAATGCATTGGGGTATGATTTGTATTTACCGGGAAACTGGGAAGTGATCTATTATAAAAAAGCCATGCAAACTTTAATGGGCTCATTAAATGCACCAAAGGTTTGCGCCAATATGTATCATGATCTGGGAGACAGAAAAAAAGGGGAACTTATTTTTCCGCCTTATTATATCTGGAACATTAAGGGTGTAAAAATTGGGTTTATCGGTTATACTGATCCTTTGGTTCCTTTGCGCCAATCGCCCAATTACAGCAAAGGAATTATTTACACAAAGCCCGAAGAAAATCTGGAACATTATATAGATGTGTTGCGTAACCAAGAGCAATGTGTCTATGTATTCATTGTTGCTCATTTAGGATTATCGCAACAGATTTATCTGGCAAATATGGAAGCATGTAAAGGTGTTGATTATATTCTTGGTGGCGATACACATGAAAGGGTGCGCAAACCCATTCAATGTAAATACAGCAAAGTGGTGGAACCCGGCGCTTTTGGTTCCTTTGTTGGCAAACTCAATCTCACCATTAAAAATGGTAAAGTAATTAAAGATGATTATGAATTGGTTGAAATAACAGCCAGTATATTCAGGCCTTCAAATGAAATATCAGTGCTAATAAAAAATAATGAAAAACCCTTTGCAGATGAAATGTATAAAGTAGCAGGTTACAGCACCATACCATTATATAGATATTTTGTAGTGGAAAATCCCATAGATACCATGATATTGGATGCATTGAAATGGAAGCTTCCTGAAATAGATATCGTATTGTCAAATGGATTTCGTTTTTGTCCGCCAAATACAACACCTGATCATACCGGGCATATCCCCATTACCTATGGATATATTTATGATATGTTTCCGGTGGATAGTACGGTAAGAACCGGTGCTGTAAAGGGTAAACAAATTTGGGATTGGCTGGAAAAAGAATTACACAATGTTTTTGCCAAAGATGCATCAGAACGGTTTGGTGGCTGGGTAATTAAATTTAAAGGGATGAAAATAACCTTTAATGCTTTTGCAGAAAAAGGCGAAAGAGTACATACTGTTGCCATTGGAAATGCACCCATTGATATGGAAAAAGTATATAAAATCTGTGCCTGTGAAAGAGACGGCGACCCCGGCGATATGCTTTGTAGGATGAGAGATGTAGCTGATGCAAAAAACACTAGCAATACCCTGCATTTAGTAATGAAAGAATACCTGACAGCCAATTCGCCGGTAACCCCAACGCCGCCTGTAAATTCAGATATACTGGATGCGCCACAAACATTGCTTACGCAGGTAACGGGAGTGGATTATAAGTTTCGCTGATTAAGTAAAGTTGCTTTGGCTTGCAACAATCAGCTGTAAATTCTATCAAAAGCAGCTTTGTACTTTTCCATAATTACCTTACGCTTTAATTTTAGTGTTGGCGTAAGTTCTCCGCTGTCAATGGTCCATTCATTAGGCAATAGTTCAAATTTTTTAATCTGCTCTACATGGTTAAAAAATTTATTAAAAGAATTAATCAACTCCTTAAATAATCCTAAAACCTTGGGGTGATGTATAGCATCTTCAATAGTTGTAAACGGTATTCCTTTATGCTGCATCCATTCTTTTAAATTGGTAATAGAAGGCACAATTAAAGCACCTACAAATTTTTGCTCGGCACCTACAACTATCATTTGCTCTACAAATAGAGATTCTTTAATTTTATTTTCGATGGGTGCAGGAGCTACATATTTACCGCCACTGGTTTTAAACAATTCCTTTTTACGGTCGGTAATTTTTAAATATTTGCCATCTTCAAAAACGCCAATATCGCCGGTATGCAGCCAGCTATCAATAATGGTTTCGGCAGTCAGGTCGGGCCTTTTGTAATAGCCCATCATTACACTTGGTCCTTTTACACAAATTTCTCCATCGGCCTCCAGCTTTACTTCCTGGCCTTCAATAACAAGACCTACGGTGCCAAATTTAGTACCTCCCTTTCTACGGCAGTTAACACTTATTACTGGGCTATTTTCTGTTGGCCCGTATCCTTCATAAATAGGAATACCGGCAGCAGTAAAAATTCTTATCAGTCTTACCTGGCAGGCTGCGCCACCTGTAACGATCAGTCTTATATTACCACCCAGTGCCTCCCGCCATTTGCTGAAAATTAATTTGTTCGCCAAAGTCAGCTGCATTTTATACCAAATGCCTTTTGGTTTTATATTATCGTATTCGTTTGCCAAAGCCACTGCCCAGTAAAATAATTTTCTTTTTATGCCGGTAAGTTCAGCACCCTTTGCCATTATTTTTTCATAGGTTTTTTCAAGCAGCCTGGGCACGGTTGAAAACAAAGTTGGTTTTACTTCTTTTAAATTTTCGGCAATGGTATCTAAATTTTCGGCATAATAAATAGAAGCGCCGCTGCTGATATAAATAAGCGAAACCATTCTTTCAAAAATATGGTTAAGGGGTAAAAAGCTAAGAGCCCTTCCATCTAGGTCATCGGTAAAAGGAAAACTCTTTTTTGCATTAATTACATTGGTAACAATGTTGCGGTGGCTGAGCATTACACCCTTTGGAGTACCGGTTGTACCTGATGTATAAATGATAGTGGCACAATGTTCGGCCTTAATAGTTGCTTTTACAGCTTCCATATTCTCAAGGTCAGCAGGCGTAATATCTGCTATAAGCGTTTTCCAGAATAGCACATCCGGTAAATCATCAAAACAGTACACATTCATTAAACCGGGCACATTGCTGCGTATGATATTTACTTTACCTAAAATTTCCTGCCCGCTTACAAATACATGTTTAATGGTAGCGTCATTAAAAATAAATTCAAGCTCATTTACATTGGTAGTAGGATAGATGGGGCATATGGCGGCGCCAATTTGCTGACAGGCCATATCCAAGATCAGCCACTCGGGCCGGTTCTTTGAAATAAGGGCAATCTTATCCTGGTTTTCAATGGTCATATCATTTCCACTTACACCAATTTTTAATAAACCAGCACTTAGCTTATTTACAATACTTTTTACTTCGGATGTGCTGTAGTTTATCCATTTTCCATTTTCCTTTCCGCTGAACATATCAGTCTTAGGAAATCTATTTAACTGAAAATCGATGTAATCAAAAATTCTAGATTTTTCATTCATAACACATTTTGTATTTATTTTTTATTACAAACACTTGGCTAAATAAAAATTAATAAAGAAGATATCTAAAGATTTATATGTTTTCACTTTATTTACCATTTACCATAGCCCAATAAGTATCACCGTCCTAATCAAATAGTAGGGTGTTACAATAGTCTACAATAACTAGTAAAATATTTTTTTCATTAATTTAAAATTATATGCAAAAAAATAAAAACTCGTTATAAATAAATCATTAATAATTCTTATTCTTCTTCCGCACTAGTAATTAAATTTGTTAGTAGACCATCTCTAAGTTTGGGTTCAAACCAGGTGCTTTTTGGGGGCATTACTTGGCCGCTATCGGCAATAGCAAATAATTGCTGTATCGTAACTGGGTGCAAACTAAATGCTACAGCCATTTCGCCACTATTTACTCTTTTCTCCAACTCATCTAAGCCCCTAATGCCACCGATAAAATCTATACGTTTATCGGTTCGTTGGTCTTTAATATTAAGTATGGGATCTAATAAATTATTTTGTAGAATAGAAATATCCAATACACTAGTTGGGTCTTTGGCATAACTGTTTTCATTTGCATTTAAACAATACCATTGATTATTTAAGTACATGCCTATATCATGAAGTTTAGCAGGAGAAAAAGCTTTTTTGGCAGTAGTAATTGAAAAATTATTTTTTATAGCAAATAAGAAATCGTCCTTAGTTAATCCATTCAAATCGGTAACCACGCGATTATAATCCATAATGTATAACTGATCGGCAGGAAATAAAGTAGTAAGAAAAAAATTTGCGCCTTCTGGTGCACCACCGCCAAGCGCTTTCCTTACCTTTGCTGCAGAGGCTGCTCTATGGTGGCCATCTGCGATGTAAGTACAAGGCACTTTTTCTTTAAATAAGGTTGATATTTTTTCAATTGTTTTCTCATCGTTAACAATCCAAATGGTATGTTGAATATGGTCGTCGGCTGTGAAATTATAAACCGAATTTCTTTCTTTCCATTTATTAATTAACGCATCTACTTCTGTAACATTTCGATATGCTAAGAAAACATTGCCTGTTTGAGCGCCTGTTGTTTTTATGTGATTAATTCGGTCTTCCTCTTTTTCAGGTCGTGTAAACTCATGTTTTTTTATCAAGTTTTTTTCATAATCATCTACCGAGCTCCCGCAAACCAAACCAGTCTGGCTCTTTCCATTCATCTGCAGTTCGTATATATAATAACAGGATTTATTCTCTCTAAATAAAATACCCCGACTAATAAAAGCAGTTAAATTTTCTTTTGCTTTTTCATACACTATTTGAGCGTGTACATCTATATTTTCTGGCAAATCAATTTCACTTTTGGTGATGTGTAAAAAACTAAAATTATTGTCTTGCGCTTCCACTTTTGCTTCTTTACTATTTAATACATCATATGGGCGTGAGGCTACTTTTTTTGCTAATTCTGCTGCCGGCCTTAATGCTTTAAATGGATAAATTGCTGCCATAACTTTATTAATTAAGTATAAGAAATTGAATTAGATATTATTGTCTGTAAATTCTTTTATTAGTTTAGTCAGCACAGCCACACTGCTTATTGGTAAAGCGTTATATAGTGAAGCCCTGAAGCCTCCAACCAAACGATGCCCTTTTATACCCACGATGCCATGTGTTTTAGTAAACTGTAAAAAAGCTTCTTCCAACGTTTTATCTTTCATTACAAAACATACATTCATCTTACTTCTATCCTCTTTATTAACTGTTCCCGTAAATAACTCACTATCATCAATAGCAGAATATAATAATGCTGATTTTTCGTTGTTCATTTTTTCTATGGCAGCTACGCCACCTTGTGCTTTTAGCCATTTTAATGTAAGCATGGAAACATAAATTGCAAAAACGGGAGGGGTGTTAAGCATCGAACCTTCTTTTATGTGATTTTGATAATCCATAATGGTTGGAATATTACGCTTAACCTTACCTAAAATATTTTTATTTACAACAACTAAGTTAACTCCAGCTGCCCCCATATTTTTTTGTGCACTTGCATAAATTAAATCAAAAGAATTAAAGTCGAGGACTCTACTAAAAATATCGCTACTCATATCTGCTACCAAACTGTTACTGGTTTTTGGTATCTGATGCCATTGGGTGCCATAAATTGTATTGTTGGTGGTTATGTGTAAGTATTTAGCATCGTTGGGCACAGCAAAATCTTTTGGGATAAAACTAAAATCACTTTCCCTACTACTGCATACTGTTTCCACTTTACCAAAAAGCTTTGCTTCTTTAATAGCTTTGCTACTCCACACTCCCGTATCCGTATATGCTGCCGATTCTTTATCATCTAACAAGTTTATAGGCACCTGCATAAATTGGGTAGAAGCTCCACCATGTAAATATAAAACCTCATGATTTTTATCAAGCTGCATAAGTTCTTTTACCAAACTCCTTGCTTCATCTATTACTTCCTGAAAAATGCTTGTCCTGTGTCCAATCTCTAAAATGGATAACCCGGTATTATTAAAATTTAAAACGGCCTGAGAAGCCTCTACAAAAACCGACTTGGGTAAAATAGAAGGACCCGCATTAAAATTATGAATGATTGGCATGCTCATTAATTGATAAATGAATTTTAGGATGTAAAAGTACCCAAATCAATTCAATCAGCAGTTATTGTTCTTCGCGGCCAATCATCTTATTGCCTAAGCTCCATTGCTCATTAAGGGTTTTAAATTCTTGATTGTCAGTGTTAGAAAACTTTTGATTAATCAATCCTTTTAAATCTGGCTGCCCTGCATTAACCCATGCGGTATACCAAAATGAAGCAATGGCATATATAGAATCTCGCATTCTACGTTCAACCATACCATTCAGTTTTTTATTGTAGGCAATTGTAAATGCGGCTGAATATTGACGAATTGTTTTGCCGTTTCTTTTTTCAAAAGCATATTTTTTATCATCAGCAAACTGAAGAGTAAGATCGCGTTCATATAGCAAAACAGTATCTGCAGCTTTAGCACTTTCAAATACCCGCATCCAAATAAAATCGCTAGGGATCTTAATGTAATTTGCTTTGCCAATAAAAAAATTAAATTCTTTCTCAGCTAATAATTCCGGCACCCTGCTTTCCCAAAAACCATGTATGCCTTTTTGATTGGTAAATTGCCCATTATGATTACTGCTAGCATGAAGTGGTACGTGTGCATCAGCAATATAATGACCTATCTCTGCACTATATCTCATAATAAGGCTAAAATTTTTTACCTTAAAAGCATCTGTTAAACGATATAACATGGTTTGTATATGCCAGGGCACTATGCCATGCAGCTTTAAAGTATCTACCCCAAATTTATCTACTGCATCATTCCATTTTTGTGGTAAATTATCATATGGGTGTTTACCATATTGATCTATATCAATATAATGTCTGGCACCTTCATCAGGTACCGCATATCTTCTTTTATCAGGGTCAATTGCATGCTCACTTAAGAAACTGATATTAGGTTTATATAAAACTAACATTTCGGGAGGCAATAAAAATACTGCGAAATAATTTATTTTTTGATGGGCATAAAACCCCCAGCAGTATGCACTGTAATGTAATACTAGGAAAATAGTAAAAGCAGAAAAAAATTGAATAGCTTTTTTCAAGGGTAACAAATTAAGCTAATTAAATATACAGCTTTTTTGTTATTTATTTTTTTGTTTCATCTTCATCAATATCCGTAACGCCACCACTTACAGCAAATTTCATAGTTTGAGATGCACTAATATTGTCTATTAATTTTATTCTATTTTTTGGAATAACATATACATTCCCTGCAACTGAGTAAGCCATTGGCACATAAACGGTAACATAATCCTGGAGGCCAAAATCCCGCATGTCAGCGCGGGTAATAAATCCAAAACGCCACACATCATTATCGTCAATATTCGCCAATACATGTTTGGTAAATTTTTTATTTTCCCCGGCAAAAGCTTCAAAAAAATCACGCGTGGTACCGTAAATATGTTTTATACCAGGTGTTTTTTCAAGCAGCTTGTTAAAAAAACTAATAAATCGCGTGGTAATAAAAAATGAGCTAAAATAACCAATAATGATTAAGGCAGCTATAATGATTACAAAGCCTATTCCATAGTTTCTTACATGTACAAGTCCTTGAGAATCAGTATAAGTAAAAATAGGCAACATGCTATCAATAGACGATACAGCCCAAAATATAAAATAAGCAGTGATGGTTATTGGGCCTAAAATAAGTAGCCCATGTATAAAATACTGAATCAGTTTTTTATAATTAAAATTATTAGCCATATTTATTTGTTTAACCCTGCAAAGATACTTTTTTTAAATGGTATCTATAAAATCCTATTTAGCTAAAAATTAAAACTTGCGATGAAAAAAATAAAAAACTAAGGAAACTTTGGTTACATTAAAAGTTTCCTTAGTTTTGTGTTTAGATATGACTGAATCAGAAACAAAACAACGGATACAGAAAGGAGCCCATGACCTCGTAATGCATTACGGCATACGTAGCGTTAGCATGGACGATATTGCTGCAAACTTGGGCATCAGTAAAAAAACAATCTACCATTATTTTAAAGATAAAGACGATCTGATAGAGGCAGTTGTAGATGAAGTAATAGCTACAAATGAACTTGCCTGTAGTGAAGATATCAGTAAATCTGAAAACGCAGTGCATGAAATATTTTTGGCAATGGATATGATGGCTGAAATGTTTAAAACAATGAATCCTACTATTTTACACGATATGCAAAAATATCATCCTGCTGCTTTTCTTAAATTTTTAAAACACAAAAATGATTTTCTATATAACGTTTGCATTAAAAATCTTGAACGAGGGATAAAAGAAGATTTATACAGATCAGAAATTGTGCTGGATTTAATTGGCAGATATCGAGTAGAAACCATGTTTATACCTTTTAAACCAGATTTTCAACACAGTGTTCAACATAGTCTTGCCAAAATTGAAGAAGAAATTCTTATTCATTTTCTTTTTGGGTTAGTATCACTTAAAGGGTATCACCTAATAATAAAATATCGCCAACAACAAACTCAATTAATGACTAATAATAAAAAGTAATAATGAAAAATTTAAGGATCTATGTGGTGTTTATAATTTACTTGTTAATTATAAATGTAGTAGCAAACGGGCAAAAGGTAAATTCATTTACGGTGCAACAAGCAGTTGATTATGGTAAACAACATTCGGTGCAAGTAAAGAACGCATTACTTGATATATTAATTCAGAAACAAACCAACAAAGATATTACCTCTATTGCCTTACCGCAAATAAGTGGCAGAGCAGGTATAACCGATTATCTTGATATTCCCATCACATTGGTTCCTGCCGCATTTTTTGGAGGCACACCTGGAACCTACTCTGCCCAAAAATTTGGAACCAAATGGAATTCAAACGCAAGCGTATCATTAAGTCAAATCCTTTTTGATGGCCAAGTTTTTATTGCTTTAAAAGCCCGTAACGGAACCGTTGATTTTCAAAAATCCATGTTAAGTGTAACAGAAGATAATATTACATCTAATATTTACAAAGTGTATTATCAATTAGTGTTAAGTAAATCACAAACTGAACTAATTGATGCCAATATGGATCGTTTAAAAAAACTTAATCATGATATAAACGTGATGTATAATAACGGCTTTATAGAAAGAGTAGATGTAGACAAAATCACTGTACAGGTTGCTAATCTACAAACGGAAAAACTGAAAATAGAAAACATGATTAAAAACGGTTATTCTGGTTTAAAATTATTAATGGGCATGCCTATAATGGATACTCTTATTTTAATAGACAAGCTGAGTGATGAGCAGATAAGAGAATCTGTTTTGGAAAATAGTCAATACAGCTATAAAGATAGAAGCGACTACCAGCTGATGATGGTAACAAATAAACTGAATGCATATAATGCACATCGCTATAAGCTAAGTCAAATACCCACCTTATCAATTGTTGGCGATTATAGCAAACAGGCTCAACGAAATCAATTCGACTTTGTTGGAAAGGGCGACTGGTTTACTAGCTCTTATATAGGACTACAAATGCGTTTCCCTATTTTTAATGGCTTTGCTATAAAAGCAAAAATACAGGGAGCAAAACTGCAGCTTAACAAAACCCAAAACCAAACAGAAGCCCTAGCAATTAGTATTGATAAGGAAGTTGCCGAAGCTAAAAATAATTTTACAACTGCCGTTGCTACTATGGATTATCAAAAAAAAAATATGACACTGGCAGAAAAAGTGTATGATCAAACAAAAAAAAAATATGAAATAGGTACGGGGTCAACTACCGAAATAAATACCGCACAATTAGATTTAAAAACTGCGCAAACTAATTATATCACAGCTTTATATGATGCCATTATTGCAAAAATTGATTTTTTAAAAGCTACCGGAAAATTATAAATTATAAAGACCAACAAAATAAAGATGAAAAAATTAACACAAACCTCTATCGCTTTTTTTTCCATGCTGTTAATAGCATCCTGCAACAATAGTAAAAAAAATGATGCGGCACTTATTAATGATAAAAAAGCTGCGATCGAAAAACTTAAAGCAGATAGAACAAAAACTGACGAAGAAATTAAAAAACTACAAGCTGATTTGGAAAAACTTGATAGCAATTCTTCTAACTCTGCTAAAATTAAATTAGTAGGTATTGCACTAGTAACCAGCAAGGACTTTAAACACTATATTGATCTACAGGGACATGTAGATGCTGAAAACATTTCCTATATCTCACCACGTGGTATGCCTGGCCAGGTTAAAGCTATTTATGTACAACAGGGGCAGCTTGTAAAAAAAGGACAATTATTATTAAAGTTAGATAATGCTATTGTAAATCAACAAGTAAATGCTGCCAAGCAACAACTAGAAGGAATAAAAACACAACTTAGTTTTGCCAAAAATATTTACCAGCGCCAAAATAATTTATGGGATCAAGGCATTGGCACCGAAGTGCAACTGATAACTGCAAGAACAAATGTAGAAAGTTTGGACAATCAATTAAAAGCTGTAAACGAACAGGTAAAAGTTGCTGTTGAACAATTAAATACATCTAATGTGTATAGTGATGTACAGGGCGTGGCTGATATAGTAAATGTTAGAATTGGTGAAATTTTCCAAGGGATGACCCCAATTGGCCCGCAAATTAAAATTGTAAATACTACTAATTTAAAAGTAGTAACTAATATTCCCGAAAATTATTTAACCCGCTTACACAAAGGTTCTGTTGTAGAAATCAGTATACCCGATGCAAATAAAAAAATAACCTCTAGCATTTCATTAATTAGTCAATCTATTGATGCTACATTAAGAGGATTTGTTGCCGAAGCTAAGATTGCATCTGACCCTACACTTAAGCCCAATCAATCGGCTATTATGCGTATACTGGATTACGCAGCACCTAATGCAGTGGTAATACCAGTTAATACAATACAAAGTGATGAAACAAGTAAATATGTATATATATTAGCTAAACTAGGTAACGGTAAATCAATTGCTAAAAAAGTGTCGGTAATTATTGGCGAAGTATATGGCAATAACGTAGAAATAAAAGCAGGTTTAAAAGCTGGTGATCAATTAATAACCGAGGGGTATCAGAACATTTATGATGGACAAATAATTAATACACAGGGTTCTCTATAAATTTCCACAAAAGGATTACCTGGTAGAGCAAAAACTTTTAATAGAAGGTAATTAAAAAATGATGGGTTTAGAATATTGAAAAAGTTTTCAAATTATAAGAGTCTGTAAAGTTTACTTTTTTAATGAGAATTTAACCGAGACTTCAAAATTAATTTTATGAATTTTAAAGAAGAAATAAGCAGAAAATTTAAACAGTTTAGTCCTACTAGTTGGTCAATAGATAACCGTACGGCCATTTATATTATTGCCATTTTAATTTCCGCCTATGGTTTAATCCAGTTTAATAGAATGCCTAAGGAGCAGTTTCCCGATATTGTTGTACCCACCATTAGTGTAAGTACCATTTATGTTGGTAATTCGCCTAAGGATATTGAAAATTTAGTTACCAGACCTATAGAAAAACAACTAAAAGGAATTAGCGGGGCTAAGGTTAAAAAAATTACCAGCACATCACAAACAGATTTTAGCTTAATTGTAGTTGAATTTGATACCGATGTAAAAACAGAAATAGCAAAGGTAAAAGTGAAGGACGCTATTGATAAGGCTAAATCCGATCTCCCAAACGACCTCACCGTACTACCCAATGCACAGGAATTTGCATTTAGCGAAATGCCCATAATGTTTGTAAATGTGAGTGGCGATTATGACGGAATTAAACTAAAAACTTATGCCGATAAACTGCAGGACAAGTTTGAAGAACTTTCTGAAATTACACGTGCCGAAATTATTGGTGCACCCGAAAGAGAAATACAAGTAAATATTGATCCCTATAAAATGCAGGCCGCCAAAGTTAGCTTTATGGATATTGAAAATGCCATCAGCAGAGAAAACCGAGATATAACTGGAGGTTTGATTGAAGTAGGCAATATGAAGCGTACCATTAAAATAAAAGGACAGTTTACCAGCGCCTTAAATTTACAAAATATAATTGTACGAAGTAGTGCAAGGGGCGCATCTGTTTATTTAAAAGATATTGCTCAATTAAAAGATACCATTAAAGAAAAAGAAAGTTACGCTCGCCTTGATGGCAAAAATGTAATTACTATAAATATTGTAAAACGTGCAGGCGAAAATCTAATTAATGCTGCCGGAAAAGTTAAAGATATTGTGGCTCAAATGCAACAAGAGGAAGTCTTGCCTAAAGACCTAAAAGTATTTATTACCGGCGACCAGAGTAAGGCTACAGCAACTTCTTTTAAAGATTTAGTTAATACTATTGTTATTGGTTTTGTGCTGGTATTATTGGTACTCATGTTTTTTATGGGCGTAACAAATGCTTTTTTTGTTGCCCTTAGCGTGCCCCTTAGTGTTTTTGTTGCTTTTTTATTTTTGCCACTAGGCGATGCAATTATTGGAACACCAATAACACTAAATTTTATAGTATTATTTGCTTTGCTTTTTGGCTTAGGAATAATTGTAGATGATGCTATTGTAGTTATTGAAAATACACACCGTATTTATAATAATGGTAAAGTGCCTATTATACGGAGTGCCAAAGAAGCTGCCGGAGAAATTTTTATTCCAGTACTCGCAGGAACGGCAACAACACTGGCACCATTCTTTCCTTTGCTCTTTTGGAAAGGTATTATTGGTAAATTTATGATTTACCTGCCCACCATGCTAATCCTTACATTGGCCGCTTCATTGATTGTTGCATTTATTTTTAACCCGGTTTTTGCGGCAAGTTTTATGAAACCCGAAGGCAGCGAATTTGACAAACCTAAAAAAGAATTATTTAAGAAACCATTTTTTTGGATACTGCTTGTATTTGGTTTAGTACTCCATCTTTCGGGCTGGCATGGCTTTGCAAATTTTCTTTGGTTTATGGCCTTACTCGCTATTTTAAATCGATTTGTTTTTAGAGACATAATTCATTTTTTCCAAAATAAAGTATTGCCTGCTTTAATGAAAAAGTATGAAACTTTATTACGCTGGGTTTTACAAGGAACTAGGCCTGCATGGTTGCTAGTGGGGTTATTTATTTTATTTCCGGTTTCTGCAGCGTTGCTATATTTACGTGGTAACGACCAAACTTTTTTTCCTAGTGGCGACCCTAATTTTATTTATGTGTATTTAAAAATGCCCGTTGGTACCGATGTAAAAACTACTGATAGCGTTACTAATTTATTAGAGAAAAAAGTTTACGAGGTTTTGAGAAAAGAAAATCCAGGAACACCCGGAAGTATGGTTGAAAGTATTATTGCCAATGTGGCTAATAGTGCCAATAATCCTCGCAGTAATAACCGCAGTATCCAATCTAATTTAGGAAGAATTCAGGTTTCATTTGTTGAATACGAAAAAAGACGTGGAAAACATACACTACCTTATTTAAGCGATATACGCGCCGCCATGATAGGTATTCCAGGTGCAAGTATTGAAGTGGCTAAAGAAGATAGTGGTCCGCCAACAGATCCGCCAGTTAACATAGAAATTTCAGGCGATAGTTTTGAGGAACTTGCAAAAGTTGCTACTAACTTATCTAATTATTTGGATACAAATCAAATATATGGGATAGAAAATTTAAAAATGGATGTTGATCTAAATAGTCCGGAAATTACTGTAAATATTGATCGAGAAAAAGCCATGATGGAAGGGTTGAGTACAGGACAAATTGGTATGGAAATACGTACAGCCGTTTTTGGAAAAGAAGTTAGTAAACTTAAAGAAGGCGAAGATGATTATAAAATTCAATTAAGATATACCGATCTGCAACGAAAAAGTATTACCGACGTGATGAACATGCGTATCATATTTATGGATATGAATACAATGATGGTGAAATCTATCCCTGTAAGTGCAGTCGCTTCTATTGATTATACAAATACATCGGGGGCTATAGCACGAAAAAATGTTCAAAGAACCATACAATTACAATCTAATGTACTTAACCCAACTATGACAGGGTTGGTTAATAAGCAGCTTGCACAAAAAATTACAGACTTTAAAACTCTTAGTCGAATACCCGTTGATGTTACTATTAAACTAACAGGACAAAGTGAACAAGAAGCAGAGACTAATAAATTTTTAATAACCGCTTTTTTTCTGGCTTTGGGATTAATTTTTTTAATATTAGTATTGCAGTTCAACTCTATGAGCAAACCCTTTATTGTATTAACAGAAATTTTCTTTTCGGTAATAGGGGTACTGCTGGGATATGCATTTACAGGGATGACTATTGCAACCATCATGTTGCTTGTTGGTGTAATTGGCCTAGCAGGCATTGTTATTAAGAATGGAATTTTGTTGATTGAATTTACCGATGAATTACGGGGTAGGGGTCTTAAAACAAAAGAGGCCGCCATCCAGGCAGGTAAAATCCGTATAATTCCGGTATTATTAACAGCACTTGCGACCATGTTGGGGTTATTGCCTCTTGCAGTTGGATTTAATATTGATTTTCTTTCTTTCTTTCAACATCTAAATCCGCATATTTTCTTTGGTGGAGATAGTGTTGTATTTTGGGGACCATTAAGTTGGACCATTATATTTGGATTAACATTCGCCTTTTTTCTTACTTTAATTATGGTACCTAGTATGTATATTATTGCCGAAAGATTAAGAAGACCAATGGAAAGATTTTATGGTACTAGGTATGTTGCTTTAATTGGTTTTGCAGGCCCCTTCTTCTTTTTATTTGTTGGCTTAATGTATTTGATAAAAAAAATACAAGGCAAAAAAGTGTGGAATGGCAAGTTAAAATCCCAAGCCTAAGACAAAATTTTTAGTTTTTAAAATAATGAAGTCGTTCAATTAATTGAACGACTTCATTTATGTATATTTATTATATCATTATATAGGCACATTAAAATTTAAATCCTTTTTTATATGGTAAAAATAAAAAAAATTCTTTTTGTTTGTATAGAAAATAGTAACCGATCTCAAATGTGTGAGGCATTTGCAAAAATTTTAGGAGATAATAATATAGAAGCATTTAGTGCTGGTAGTAAACCTAGCGGTATTGTAAACCTAAAAGCTATAGCGGCTATGAGAGAACTGGGTTACGATTTAAGTGTTCATGATAGTAAAAGCTTAGATGAAGTAAAGGTATTTGCTCCCTTTGATGTTGTAATTACGATGGGTTGCGGAGATGCTTGTCCTTGGATGCCGGCAAATTATTTTATAGACTGGCAGATACCTGATCCTAAAAGTATGGAACCTAAACAGTTTAATGAAGTAAGAGATTATATTGCAGACCAAGTAAAAAAATTACTTAAAGATCTAGAACATAAAATGCCTTCCCACTATTAGAGGTAAGGCATTTTACGTAAATATTTTATTTTTATTTCTTGCTAATCTTCGATAATAATCTAAGTATTTCCAGATACAACCAAACAATAGTAACCAATAAACCAAAGGCGCCATACCATTCCATATATTTAGGGGCACCCAACGCCGCACCATTTTCAATCATATCAAAATCTAAAATTAAGTTAAGTGCAGCCAAAGCCACTACAAAAACAGAAAAGCCAATTCCAATAGCACTACCCTCATGTAAAAAAGGAATTGTTATACCAAAAAAGCCAAGCGCAATAGAGATCATGTAAAAAATAGCAATACCGGCAGTTGCCGTAATAACGATAGCCTTAAATTTAGCTGTTGCTTTAATAATTTTAAAATTATATAACAGATACATCGCTATGGCGGTTCCAAAAGTTAAACCAACCGCATTCAACACAATGCCGGGTGCAACTTCTGCAAAAGCCGAGCTGTAATAAGCAGATATAGCCCCTACAAATAGACCTTCTAGTAAGGCATAAGCAGGTGCTAGATAACCTGCCCATTCTTTTTTAAACATCATCAATATAGCTACGCCTAATCCGCCAAATGCGCCAACATAAATCATGGTTTGCGCATTGTCTCCGCCTCCCAAAACTTCTTTCCATGCATAAAATGCAGTGCCCATTAACATTAAAAATAGAAAACCAAACTTTTGTAAAGTGCCATTTACAGTCATGGTATCCTCATAGGAACCTGTTTGATTAATTACCGTATCCTTAAATCTACTTTCAGATAAGGTAGGATTGCCAGATTTAAAAAAAGACATAGTTTAAAAATTTAGAACTTAAAGTTAAAGATTTATCTATTAAAAATTTGTTATTTTATTAGTATTATTGATGTGTGCCTCCGTAATTAAGTTCCTTATATTTGCAAAATGGAACATTTGCTACAAAAGATTGCAGCTTTAAAAGCCGAAATTGTAAGCTTTCAAGATGCTGATGCCGAAGTATTCCGTATTAAATACTTAGGTTCTAAAGGCCATGTGAAAATAATTATGGGCGAAATGAAAAACGTAGCTGTTGAAAATAAAAAGGAAGCAGGCCAGTTTTTAAATGAGTTTAAACTCTTTGCCGAATCAAAATACGAGAATTTAAAAGCTTTATCAAACAACGAAACTCCTGATAAGCTAAATGATATTGATCTAACCTTACCAGCTGATATACTTCCATTAGGAAGCCGACATCCGATTAGCTTGATAAAAAATAAAATTATTTCTATCTTTCAGCGCTTAGGTTTTACAGTGGCAGAAGGGCCAGAAATTGAAGATGATTTCCACAACTTTACAGCACTTAATTTACCTGAAAATCATCCGGCACGCGATATGCAGGATACTTTTTATATATCTCAAAACCCCGATTGGTTATTGCGCACACATACTTCTAGTGTACAGGTACGTGAAATGCAAAAAGGAAATTTACCGATTCGTATTATTTGTCCAGGACGCGTGTATAGAAATGAAACCATTAGCGCTAGAGCTCATTGCTTTTTTCACCAGGTGGAAGGTTTATATATTGCCGAAAATGTTTCTTTTGCCGATCTTAAACAAACCCTATACTTTTTTGTACAGGAAATGTTTGGTAAAGAAGTTAAACTGCGTTTTCGGCCTAGTTATTTTCCATTCACAGAGCCAAGTGCAGAGATGGATATCAGCTGTATGATATGTGAAGGACAGGGTTGCAGCGTTTGTAAAAAAACAGGATGGGTGGAAATTTTAGGCTGCGGAATGGTACATCCCAATGTACTCGACAACTGTGGTATAGATAGTAATAAGTACACAGGATTTGCTTTTGGTATGGGCATTGAAAGAATTACCATGCTTAAATACCAAATAAAAGATTTGCGCCTATTTAGTGAAAATGATCAACGATTTTTAAAACAGTTTACAAGTGCCGTATAATATTTTAGTTTCTATAAAATCTAACATGATAAAAATCTTTTCTTTCTTTCTAATTATACTTTCTATAACTGCTCAAGCACAAACTGCAAATGTTACCTGGGGCGATGAGTTTAAACTAAAAAAAGGCAGTACCGATTTAGAAGTTATACATACAGACAACACAGGTATTTATTTAAAAGAATCACACTTTGCTTTAAAAAGCTATTTTGTTATTGCAGCAACAGTAAGAGAATCTGCAACATTAACAAAACTAGGCACAGATCTACAAGAGCAGTACAGTAATAACTTTAATAAAGAATTAAAAGGTAAAGAATATGAAAGCTTTTTCTTTTTTAAAAATAAACTATTTCTATTAGCAACAGATTATAGCAAAAAATCGCAAACACTTACTCTTTTCGCTGCAGAAATTGATAAGGCGTCAGGTGAGCTTTCGGGCGATTTTGTAGAAGTTTCCAACTGGCAAAAAGACGATAAAAAAGAAGATATTAGCTTTAAGGCTACATATAATTCTGATAGTACAAAAATGGTTTTAGTAAGCACAGTAGAAGGCAGGCAAAAAAATAATTACGAAGTTCGTCAGTTTGATGAAAAAATGAAAGCAATAGGTAAGCCAATTGCAATCACCAATGAGTTTGATCCTAAAACATTTGTTTTGGAAGATATAATTTATGCATCAAATGGCAATGTGGTAATGGTAGGAAGAGAATATGAATATCAAGAAGGCAAAAAGAAAAAATCGAAATATCTAGACTTTAAAAATTATAATATTCGTATTCATGATAATCAAGGTAAACAGGTAAACGAAATTAATTCCGCAATTAATGCAAAATGGCTAGTAAGTACTAAAGTAATGCAAATACCTGCAAAAGAGTTAGTATTAGCTGCGTTCTATAGCGACGAAAAAAGAGGTAGAGAAGTAAATGGTATGTTGGTACAAAGAATAAAACCGGAAACAGGAGAGATTATATCTACTAGTCAAAAAACTATTAATACATCCATGATTAGTACAATAGAAGATGATAATGCTGCTGATGATGATGAAGATAGCAGGAAAGAAAGAAAAGAGAGAGATAAGCTAGAGAAAATTCAAAATGAAGAAGATGGATTTTCGAGGTATATGCGTTTTCGTAATTTTATTTACACAGCAGATAATGGACTAGTTATTCTTGCAGAAAAATACAATAGCTACACATACACGACTTCCACATATTCTGCCGGATCTGGTGGCATGGGAGGTAGGTGGACTACCACCACTTATCAAGTGTACGAATGTGGTGATATTATGATGAGCAAAATAGACGCCGTTGGAAACATTGGCTGGTTGAATATTGTACCCAAACAACAACGTGAGGTAATTCAAACTAGTTCAGGCCATAGTTCATCAGGTATCAGTTTAAGTTTTAATTTTTTTAGAGGAGGATTTAATTGGCCATTTTATGCAGGGTATGGGGTACTACCAGGAAATAATTCTTTAAACGTCGTTTTTAACGATCATAAAAAGAACGATAATGTTTTACAGCTTGGGCAAAAAGTAAAAAAAATAAGCTACTTTGGAAAATCAGACTGCTTTGCAATTAACTTAAATACTATCACAGGCAAATATACCCGCAGTAGTTTGTTTAGTAATAAGGATGTGCCAACTGCAATGCCTCGTCTTAGTTCTGTTTTAGGAAAAGATATGTATTTAATTGGTAAAGAAGACCGGCTCTTAGGCAAAACAAAAATTGCTATTGCCCGGCTAAGTATAAAATAAATTTATTGAGTACTGAAATAAATACCATATGCGTTATAGGTGCAGGCACTATGGGAAGTGGTATTGCTCAAACTGCCGCACAAAATGGTTTTTATACCTTGTTGTTTGATATTAATGCGGAGGTTTTAGAAAACGCAAAACTAAGTATTCAAAAAAGTCTGCAATATTTATTAAATAATGAAAAAATTTCCTCAGCAGAAAAGGAAGCGATATATCACCGTATTAAATTTGTTACAGATACCAACGATTGCTTAGCCGATATCATTATAGAAGCAATTGTAGAAAAGGTTGATGCCAAGGTGGCCATTTTTAATCAACTGGCTGAATTAAACCATTCAGAAGTAATTTTCGCTACCAACACATCTTCTTTATCCATTTCTCAAATTCAAGCTAAAATCCAGCAACCACAAAGAGTATTGGGAATGCATTTCTTTAATCCAGCACCCATCATGAAGTTGGTAGAAGTAGTTAAGGGAGAACAGACAACAGATGCAGTTGCAGAAACGGTGTATAACCTTTGTTTACAAATGCAAAAAACACCAGTGATGTGTAAGGATATACCAGGTTTTATTGTTAACCGAGTTGCTCGGCATTATTATTTAGAAGCAATGAAACTGGTTGAAAACAATATCGCTACTATTGAAACTGTAGATGAAATTATGCAAGCAAGTGGATTTAAGATGGGCCCATTTAAGCTAATGGATTTAATAGGTATGGATATTAACCTTGCCGTATCCCAATCTTTATATGATGCCTGTAATGAAGCCCCACGTTTTAAGCCATCATCTTTACAAATTAATAAAGTCGCCAACGGAGATTTAGGGAAGAAAACAGGGAAAGGATTTTATTCCTATTAATTCTTATTATTTTGTAATTGCATAAACTGCAAATGAAGCCAATCAATGTTCTCCTTAATAATTACCACTGTCAACTTCTGGTAATGCAGCTTCTAAATGTTCATTTGCTAGTTTAAGCAGGTGTTTGCTTTTGATAAAAGTGCAATGCCTTTTAAGTACCATGCTCTGCTTAAATTTAACCCATCAAGATGAACTAGCTTCCCATCGGTACCCTCAAAACTTTTATTATCTTTTGATTTAAAGATGAGCATTTCCTGTTTAATATTTTCTGCAGTGAAATGCTTATTAAATAGGTTGTGTATTTCAGGCGAGACTCCTATATTTTGGGAAAGTTTCATTAGCCGAGCCAACATCCAATGGACATGCACACGACTATGCCAATCGAAACATCCAAAAAATGCAGGATGATATTTTTTGGGTGCCATCACATCAGTAATAGGATCAGCATTTACATCAGTTACTTTTGCAAAAGTATTACACCCCTCAGGTACAAGAAATTATAGAACGATGATAATCGCTTTTATTATTTTTTCAACTTCCATTTTTTAATAGTTGGAAAGCCTGTAAAAGTTTTAATAATGACTGGGGCGGTTAACAGTTTAATATTATCTTTTGCTTTAAGTATTATTTTATTTGCTGCATATAATAAAACTATTGTAAAGGCTTATAAACAACCTGCCTGTCTTAAAGTAACTGGCGGTATTGTTGTAATAGCTATGTTATATTTGGTCATAAAAGCAATAATATCGCTAATCATTTAATACGACAGTGCTGCATTATTATATCTTTGTAAAAATATTAGTTTATGATTTTGGTAACAGGTGGTGCAGGCTTATTGGGTACAGAATTAATAACTCAATTACTTACACAAGGGGAAAAAGTAAGAGCGACTTTTAATAATACACCCCTGTTGAATTTTAATTCTAAAAACCTACAACAGTTTAAATGTGATATTTTAGATGTAGTTAAATTAGAGGAAGTTATGCAAGGCGTGCAACAAGTTTATCACTGCGCTGCTATTATTTCTTTTAATCCCAAGCGCAAACACGAAATGTTTAAAATAAATATTGAAGGAACAATCAATGTTGTTAATGCGGCTTTGGATGCAGGCGTAAAAAAAATGGTGTATGTAAGTTCAGTTGCTGCCTTAGGAAGAATAAGAGAAGATAAGCCAATTAATGAAACGATGAATTGGACAGAAGAAACTAGTAATAGTAGTTATGGACAAAGCAAATACCTAGCGGAAATGCAAGTATGGCGTGGTATTGGCGAAGGATTAGATGCAGTGATTGTGAACCCAGTTATTATTTTAGGATCGGGCCAATGGAACACCGGCTCATCACAAATTTTTCAATCTGTTTATAATGAATTTCCTTGGTTTACTAATGGCACTACTGGATTTGTTGATGTGGCTGATGTGGCTAAATCAATGATTGCTTTAATGAATAGCCATATTTCAGCAGAGCGTTTTATTATTAGTGCCGAAAACAAAAGCTATGCTGAGCTGTTTAATTTAATTGCCAAAGCATTTGGAAAAAGACCTCCACATAAAAAAGTAACAAAAACACTGGCAAAAATTATATGGCGATTAGAAGCTATAAAAAGCTATTTCACTGATAAAGATCCATTTATAACCAAAGAAACGGCATTAACAGCATTAACAAAAGCTAATTTTGACAACAGTAAGTTTAAAAAGTGTTTCCCAGATTTTACCTATACAAAAATAGAAGATACCATTATAAAAACCTGTAGCATTTTGCAGAAAAATAGACGTATTAAATAAGCTAGATCAATCATTAAATCCACTATATTTATTATTATTTACCCATAACCTTTTCCCAAATTTGAGGTATTCTTTTTATCCAAACCAATTCCCTTCTAGCAATACCAGCTTCTTGGGCAGGGGTGCCCCAATACGTTTTGCCCCCTTCTAAATTACTAACAACACCTGTTCTGCCTAAAAGCACCGCATTTGCGCCAATGGTTAAGGTTTTATTTATAACTACCTGCCCCCAAATAGTTACCCCATCTTCAATATTAACTACCCCAGCTATCACCACATTTGCTGCAATTAAGCAATTCTTTCCAATTACGGTATCATGGCCAATATGCACGATATTATCCATTTTGGTGCCTTTGCCTATTATTGTATCATGAGTAACCCCTCTATCAATGGTACATCCAGCTCCAATTTCTACTCCATTTTCTATTATTACCCGCCCACAACTTGGCATTTTTTTATACCAATTTTCACGATCTTTTTTAGTGTTATAATAAAAGGCATCACTACCAATAATTGTGCCTGCTTGTATTACTGCCTCATCCCCAATAATACAATGGTCCATAATGCTCACATTTGGATATATTATGGTGTTTTTTCCAATGCGTACCTGATTGCCAATAAACGCACCAGGATAAATAAAACTTCCTTCACCAATTACTGCAGTATCGCTGATCATTTTAGTAGCGGCCTCAAATGGACGAAAATAATTTGCAATTTTACAATAAGCCTCAAATGGATTTTCAACAATTAATAAAGCTTTACCTTCTGGTACATTTGTTTCTTTATTGATAATAATAAAACTAGCTGCACTATTTAAGCACTTATCATAATATTTTGGATGATCTACAAAAACCAAATCTCCTTTTTCTACCTTGTGTATTTCATTAATACCAGTTACCAACTCTTGTGTGTTGCCCACTAATTTAGCTTGTATCAATTCGGCAATCCATAGCAATGAAACAGGGGTTGAAAATTTCATAATTATTTTTTTGCAAAGGTACATCCCTTTACTTTTATTTGATTTTATCTTAAAAACTAATAATTAACTCCATTTTATCCTATTTTTTACAAATTATTATTATTATTTTTATAATTGAAATAACCTAAAATAAGTTGTAAAAATTAATTGCAACTTTATAAATTTTTATAAAAAAATTAATAACAAAAAACATAGAATAAAAATAATTTATCTACTAAAACACTAGTAAATACAATACTTGTATGAGATTATTTACTTTTTTATTCGAGGTAAAAAATTTTTTCTAATCAATGGGTCTAACTTTTATTTGATATCTATATCTGTAACAAATGCAATAGCTTATCCACAACCAAAATTAAAATGTTAATAAAATAGTTGTTTATTTTTTTTAGTTAGCTAATTTATTTTTAATATTGTGAAGGGAATTTGGTTCCCAGTACTTACTAACCCATCTATATAGTAAAGCCCGACTCTAAAAAGTTGGGCTTTCGTTTTTTATTTATTGTCTATCTTAAATCTAAAATTTATAAAATCAACATGCGCGAAGTTGTAAGAAATAATTTTTTTATTAGCACTAATAAAGACAAACTTGATGTTTCTTTTATTCAAAATTATTTAAGTAAAAAATCTTATTGGGCAAAAAATATTACGAATGAAATAGTAAAAAAAAGTATTAATGGTTCTATTTGTTTTGGTTTATATGTAAATAATAATAAAGAAACTGTGCCAGCAACATTAATTTTTGATAAGCAGATTGGATTTGCAAGAGTTATTACCGACCAGGCAACATTTGCTTATATAGCAGATGTTTTTGTTATTGAAAAATTTCGTGGAATAGGCCTATCTAAATGGCTAATGGAAGAGATTATGAGTTACCCAAATTTGCAAGGGTTAAGACGGTGGTTATTGGCTACCAGAGATGCCCATGGTTTGTATGCTAAATATGGTTTTTTGCCTTTAGATAAACCAGAGCTAATGATGAACTTCAAACCATTTGAAAATTATCCAGAAACTGACTCTTAATTATATCCTTAACTTGCAGGCTAAAATATAATACATGCTTAAATCAATGACCGGCTTTGGAAGGGCAGAACAAACAGTAAATGAAAAGACCTTTTTAGTAGAAATAAAAGCATTAAATGGCAAACAATTTGAACTTCAACTTAGACTACCAGCTTTATTAAGACCCTTCGAGTTTGAAATACGCAATACCCTTCAAGAGCATTTGGTTAGAGGGACCATCGATTGTATGCTTATTATTAAACAAAATGGCACTTCTAAACCCGTTAATATCAATACCGATTTGATAAAAGCCTATTATATCCAAATTGAAACATTAGCTAGCGAATTAAAAATTGATACCAACTCAGTCTTAAGCGCCATTCTGCGTTTGCCAGAAGTGATAACACCCACAAATGACATTTTAAGTGAACTGGATTTTGTGGAATTTAATAAAGTGTTATTAGATGCATTAAATAATTTAAATAAACATAGAGCAGAAGAAGGATCCGTTTTGCAAAAAGACTTACTAAGTCGTATTGCTATTATAAATGAGCAAGAAGAAGCTATTGTAAAATTAGAGCCCAACCGCGAAAAGAGAATTAAAGACGAAATAAATCAATTACTTGAAAAACATGTCGGCAAAGAGAATATTGATAATAACCGCATGGAACAGGAACTGATTTATTATATGGAGAAAATTGATATTCATGAAGAACAAATTAGACTTCGTCAACATTGTAATTATTTTAAATCAGTAATTCAGGAAAAAGATGAGGCGAAAGGTAAAAAATTATCTTTTATTTTACAAGAAATCGGTCGCGAAATTAATACTACGGGTAGCAAAGCATACGATGCCGATATTCAAAAATGTGTGGTAGCAATGAAGAACGAATTGGAAAAAGCTAAAGAACAAGTACTTAATATTTTATAATGTTAAATTAATTAAATAACTATACAATCAAGTATTTTAAGTAATGAAAATAAACAACTCACTTAAGCTTTATTTTTTACTCATTGCAAGTGCACAGGCACTACTTATTAGCTCCTGCACACAATTAGACGTGTTTGAAAAAAATACAGTAATACCTAAATATGAGTGGCAGCAAAGTTTTATTGCTTCTGGAAATTTTGTAATTAGAGATACTATTTCAGCCTATAGTACTTACCTAGTATTACGCCATACCGATGCATATCAATATAATAATATCTGGCTGAATATTGCATTACAACCTCCAGGAGATAGTTTGCGCAATCAAAAAATAAACCTTGTGCTTGGCGATGATGTTTATGGTTGGGAAGGTACAGGGATGAATGATATCTGGGAACTTAGAAAATTATTAAGTGGGGCACCACGTAGATTTAAACAACCAGGGAAATATAATTTTAATATTTCGCAAATTATGCGCGATAACCCATTAATTAATATAATGAGTGTTGGATTACGAATTGAAAAGAAAAAAGATTAACAAAGTCTTTTACACAAAATTTGCTACTAAGCGGTTTTTAAAAAACATTTCTTTATTTTGCATATTATGAAAATGAAAATTATTGCACTCCTTTTTTTTGTATTTATTACCGCAGATACAATTGCTCAAAAACAACATAACGATTATATACAAAATGGAGAATTTGGAATTACTATTGGAATGGCCCATTATTTTGGTGACTTAAATACCCGTGCTGCCATTAACAGGCCTAAACCCGCATTAGGCGCATTTTTTCGAAAACAGTTTGGAAATTATGTGGGCGTAAGGCTAAGTGCCCGATATGCCCAATTAGGTTATAGTGATACCTATAGCAATAACGATTACCAAAAGATAAGAAACCTGAGTTTTAATACTAATATTTGGGAGATAGCCTTACAAGGAGATTTTAATTTCTTTAAATTTATTCCCAGCGACGCTAACTATTTATTTACTCCTTATGTAAGTTTAGGCGTTGGTGTTTTTACTTATGATCCTTTTGCTTATATCGACGGACAAAAAGAATTTTTACGTCCATTAGGTACCGAAGGTCAAGTAATTGGATACAATGGGAGAAAACCTTATAACACATTATCCTTATGTGTTCCATTAGGTATAGGCATTAAATATAATATAAGCGATAAAATCAATTTTTCTTTTGAGTTAGCTCACCGGTTTACAATTACCGATTACCTTGATGATGTAAGTACAACCTATATTGGTGCTACTAAATTTACGCCTGCCTCTATCTCTGCATTATTACAAGATCGCTCAATTGAAATAGATCCCCTTAATCCTTTAGGTGTAGAAGGCAGACAACGTGGCTGGAGCAAACAAAGAGATCAGTATATTATTGCAGAAGTTGGATTTACCTATAACCTAAGCAGCTACAGATGTCCATCTGCTAAATAACAAATCGCTATTTTATTTTTTATCTAAATAAAAAGAATTACTTTTTGTAGTCCTAGTTCAAGTATACTTAATATAAATACATCAAGTTTTTTCCTACAAAGAATAACGAAGCCTAAATTCTTATTATTCTGTGATGAGACCATGGTTATTAACACAATAAATAAACTATGGCGTTCATTTGCAACTGCGCTGATTTTACCATTACTATCATTAACAAAAAGGGAATTGTATTACCATTTCCAAATTATAGTTTGTCAAATGCAATGGTTACTTTATCCAATGTGATAAATTGTATTGCTACAAAAAGAGTAGGGACGATATTTTTTAAAAACTAAACAAGTGGAGCGCCAATGCCAGATATGCTCCTTTGTATTGTAATATATAAAATTTATCTTATATTATTAAAAATCAATTATTTATATCAAATTCAAAAGGTGAAAAAGTAGCTGTATTTAATAATATAAAACAGTTTAATATTAGAAACTTGCCCTCAGTTATATATTGGTATATAATGATTATGAAAGAAACGTCCTTTTCAGGAAAACTAATAAAGCTATAAGGTTTTTACTAAAAAGCATTTTTACGCTAAAATTTATTACTTTTGCCCACCCTAGTCAGGCCCTGTGCCTGACTACTCATTTTTAGTATTTTATGAGCCTAAAGGATAATATAGATATATCAATTTTGCCTAACCACATTGCTATCATTATGGATGGCAATGGAAGATGGGCAAAAGATAAGGGTGAAGATCGCCTCTACGGACATTTACATGGCGTAGAGAGTGTGCGTGATATTGTGGAAGGCGCGGCAGAATTAGGTATTAAATATCTTACCCTTTATGCCTTTAGTACCGAAAATTGGGACAGGCCACAACAAGAAGTAATAGGGCTAATGGAATTACTGGTTGATACCATCCATAAGGAAGTACCTATCCTAAATAAAAATAAAATTAAGCTTCATGTTATTGGCGATATCGATATGTTGCCCGATGCTGCAAAAGACGAATTAAATGACGCTATTAACGAAACCAGCAACAACAAAGGCCTTAATTTAATTATGGCTCTTAGTTACAGCAGTCGTTGGGAAATAGGACTTGCGGTAAAGCATATTGCAAAGGATGTGCAACAAGGAAAATTAATGATAAGCGATATAACACAGAATACTATACAGCATTATCTTACTACTAAAAATTTCCCTGATCCAGAATTGATGATTAGAACTAGTGGAGAATATAGAATAAGTAATTTTTTATTATACCAGCTGGCTTATACGGAACTGTATTTTACCAATACGCTTTGGCCCGATTTTAGAAAAGAAAACTTATATTCTGCTATTTTAGATTACCAAAGCAGAGAGCGCCGCTTTGGAAAAATCGGAGAACAGATAAAAAAAGCAGATTCTACAAATTTGTAGGATGCTAAAAGTACATAGGTATAGAGGGTATAAGGAATCGTTTAAATAACAATTAAATAAAATGCTGAAATATTGGCAAATAGAAGAAAAAACTCCGTTTACTTGTAAAAAACAATGATTTAGGATGAGGTTAACAAATAATTTTAATTATTGGGCTTAATTTGCCGCACGTAAAAACAAATTGATGCAGAGGATCTATAAAGTAATTTTAATTATTACTACATTGCTTTTGAGCAACCAGTTAATTTGGGCACAAAATGATACCACGCCAGTATCAGTAAATCCTGCTTTAATTGAAATATTTAGTTCTAAAATTCCAAAAGAATACAATATTGCAGGCATCACCGTTATTGGATCAAAAGCATTTGATGCAAACCTAATTATTTCAATTTCGGGACTGGCTGTTGGCGATAAATTAACTATACCGGGTACCGATGTTTTTGGCAAAGCCATTTCTAAATTATGGCGTCAAAATCTTATTTCCGATATTATAATTTCATTAACAAAACTAGAAGACAAAGATTTATATATAGCATTTACTATAACAGAAAGACCTCGCTTGGCCAGCTTTAAATTTGAAGGCATTAAAAAAGGTGAAAAGGATGACCTTGAGCCGAAAGTGGCACTTGCAAATGATAGGGTAGTAACCGAAAATATGAAGTTGAGCGCCATTGAGGCCATTCGTAAATTTTATTATGGCAAAGGATTTCGCAATGTAGATATACAGCTAAGGGAAGAATCTTCGGCTACTTTAAATAATTCGGTATCCATAATTTTTGTAATTAAAAAAGGGAAAAAAGTAAAAGTAAACTCAATAAACTTTAGCGGTAATAAAGGCCTTGATGCCCAAAAGTTGAAAAAGAAAATGAAGGGTACCAAGGAAATGAACCGAATTACACTTTTTCCAATTGAGGTAAAAAATCCCTTTGGCGATACCATTAGCCGCCCATCGTTTAAAAATTATATTTCAGATGTAGGCTTTATGTCTATTTCAAAAACTAGAGATTTTGTAGATCCTTATTTTAGAGTAAGGGGTTTTAGCGGAGCTAAATTTAACGAAATAAAATATATAGAGGATAAAGAAAGTGTTTTAAATTTTTATAATTCAAGAGGTTATCGAGATGCAGTAATTCTTAATGACACATCGGTTTTAGATGTTAGAAATAATCTAAATCTTTTTATCCAAGTAAATGAAGGAAGACAATATCGTTTTGGCAATTTATACTGGCGTGGAAATACGAAGTATAGCGATTCTATACTCAATACTATATTAGGTATTAAAAAAGGAGATATTTATAATCTGGATATCTTAAACAAACGCTTAGGTAAACAGTTATCTGCTGAAGGCGCAGATATAGGGAGCTTATATATGGATGATGGCTACCTCTTCTTTTTGGTAGATCCTATTGAAACCGCCGTTTATAATGATACCATAGATTTTGAACTACGCATGCGCGAAGGTCCTCAGGCTGTTTATGGAAACATTACCATCTCTGGTAATAAAAAAACAAAAGACTATGTAATACGTCGCGAGTTAAGAACTATCCCAGGTGAAAAATTTAGTCGCTCAGATATTATACGTACACAGCGCGAACTTGGCCAACTGGGTTTTATTGACGCCGAAAAAATTAATCCAGGGGTAGTGCCTAATGCCGAAAATGGAACCGTTGATATTAATTGGGGTATTGAAGAAAAATCTGGAGATCAGCTAGAGCTGTCAGCCGGCTTTGGTGGAGGTATTGGTTTAACAGGTACTTTGGGGGTGTCGTTTAATAATTTCTCTATAAAAAATATTACAAAAAAATCTACCTGGGATCCATTACCATCTGGCGATGGTCAAAAAGTAAGTGCACGAATTCAATCAAATGGCAAGGCATTTCGTTCTTATAACTTTTCTTTTACAGAACCATGGTTGGGAGGTAAAAAACGAAATTCATTTACAGTGGGCTATTCCAATACAAAATATGCTAATGCATATGATAATTATGGATACTATTGTAAAAATTGTGGCGACACCTCTTACGTTAAAACAGCCAGTTTTAATATTTCTTTGGGTAAACAGTTGAAATGGCCTGATGATTATTTTAACTTAATTTATGCGATTAATGTACAGCGTTATAAATTGCGCAATTACGATAATATATTTAAAGGAATTAGAAACGGAGCATCAACAAATATTAGTTTAAAAATTGCATTGGTTCGTAATTCTGCCGGTCCTAATCCTATTTTCCCAACAGGAGGATCTAACTTTTTATTAAGTGGCCAGTTTACGCTACCTTATTCTTTAATGGGTATCACTTCTGGCATTACAAATACATATAAACTTCCCGAATTTCATAAATGGCGTATGAATGCAGAATGGTATGTGCCCATAGGATTGGGCAAAGGTGAGGATAAGAATAAACAGTTTATTTTAAAAGTTGCTGCTAAGTATGGTTTTATAGGCAGGTATAATAAAAATCTTCAAATTTCTCCATTCGAACGCTTTCAATTAGGTGATGCAGGGTTAAGTAATAATTTTGCCCTGTTGGGATATGATATTATTGCCCATCGCGGATATCCGGTTTATGATAAATCGAACCCAAGAATTAATACAGACGGAGTAACCCCGTCGGAGTTTTTTACTATTTTTAATAAATATACGATGGAGCTGCGTTATCCTTTTAGCACTAGCGCCGGAAGTACAATTTATGGCCTTGCATTTTTTGAAGCTGCAAATGGTTGGTACGATTTTAAAAGCTATAACCCTTTTAAACTTCGTCGTTCAGCTGGTTTAGGCTTGCGATTCTTCTTACCCATGTTTGGTTTATTAGGGTTTGATTATGGAATAGGATTTGATAGATACAATAATACAAGCGGTTTAAAAGGTGCTGCTAAATTTACCTTTATGTTAGGTCAGGAACCTGAATAAATTAAATTTATTTTTTAATAATTAAAATATGAAAAAAATATTAATTCTTGCAACTTGCTTTTTAATGCTTGCAACTAACATAGATGCACAACGCTATGCCGTAATTGATTCTAAGTATATTTTAGATAAACTACCTCAGTATAAAGAAGCTCAAAAATTACTTGATCAGTTTAGCGAACAATGGCAACAGGAAGTAGATCAGAAACAGGCGCTGATGGACAAAATGTTTAAGGAGTATGATGCAGAACAAGTTATGCTTAGCGATGCACTGAAAAAGAAAAGAGAAGATGAGTTATACAATAAAGAAAAAGAACTGAGGGATTTACAAAAAAAACGCTTTGGTTTTGAAGGAGATCTGTTTAAAAAAAGACAGGAACTGATAAAACCTATACAGGATAGGGTTTATAATGCAGTACAAAAACTGGCTGTAGAAAAACAATATGACTTTATTTTAGATAAAAGTGAAGGAATTACCGTTATCTTTGCCGACCCAAAGCTGGATAAAAGTGCTGATTTAATTAAAAATTTGGGGGTTAAATAAAAAAATTAATACAAACTAAAGTACAAACAATAGTAAAATAAATAAACAACTATCAATAAATAAACAACAACAATGAAAAAACTATTATTAGGAGCTGTAATGGCATTTGGAATGTTAAGTGCCACAGCACAAGCAACAAAAATTGGCTATATCAATACTGATGAGGTAATGAGCTTAATGCCAGAAGCTGCAAAAATTCAAGCCGAATTAAACGAGTATCAGGTTTCTTTGCAACAACAAGGACAAACCTTAACAAAAGACGCAGATGAGAAGCGTGATAAATACTTTAAAGATTCAATAACTTTAACGCCAACCATGAAGGAAATTAGAAGAGAGGAGTTGGTTAAGCTATACACTCGTTTACAAAGTTATGATCAAGAAGCTCAAGAGAAATCACAGCAATACGCACAATCAAAAATAGCCCCTGTTCGCACAAAAGCATTGGATGCTATTAAAGCAGTTGCTAAAGAAAAAGGGTATACTTATGTTATAGATGATGCTTCTAATGTATTATTAGTTATGCCTCCAGCAGATGATTTGTTACCTTTCGTTAAAACTAAATTAGGCATCAAAGAACCCGTGCCTGCCGCACCAGGAAAATAAAATAAATAAAATATTTTTTATAAAAGCCTCCTGATTCATCGGGAGGCTTTGTTATTTTTGATAAATGAAGCAACAGCCAATAGGAATATTCGACAGCGGTTATGGTGGATTAACTGTATTGAAAGAAATTACAGCTAAGCTGCCACAATATGATTATACCTATTTGGGCGATAATGCCCGATCACCTTATGGTACCCGAAGCTTTGAAACCGTTTATGAATATACATTACAGTGCGTAAAATGGCTTTTTGATCAGGGTTGTCCTCTGGTTATTTTAGCTTGTAATACAGCTTCAGCAAAAGCGCTGCGTTCTATTCAGCAAAATAATTTAGATAAAATTGGCTCATCTAAACGTGTTTTAGGTGTAATTAGACCCACAACAGAAATAATTGGAAAATATACTAAAACAGGCGGTATTGGGATTTTGGCAACCAATGGAACCGTAATGTCAAATTCTTATCCAATAGAAATAAAAAAATTTTATCCTCAGGTTAATGTATTTCAAGAGGCCTGTCCCATGTGGGTGCCATTAGTAGAGAACAATGAATACAATAGTCCTGGAGCTGATTATTTTATTAAAAAAAACATTGATAATTTATTAAATCAATCAGATAGTATTGATACGATTTTATTGGCTTGCACACACTATCCTTTGTTGATGGAAAAAATAAAAAAAGCTGCGCCGGCCAACGTAACTGTATTATCACAAGGAGAAATTGTGGCTAGCAGCCTTGCAGAATATTTGCAGAAACATAGAGAAGTAGAAGAAAAATGTAGCAAAAACAGTCAAACTTCCTTTTATACAACCGATTCCACTGAAGACTTTGATAATCGTGCAGCTATTTTTTACGGAAAACCGGTAATTTCCAGTCATTTAAGCCTGTAATTAATAAATAAATCTAAAAATGGCATAAAAAAATCAAAAAATTTAACCTACTTTTGCCGTCCTTTCACAAACAGCAGGGATGGTGCCCTGGTGAGTGTAAAAAATGAACTTGAAATTTAATTTGTAATAGCATCTTAATTTTTTAATCTGGGGTACAGAAAAAATTTTTTAGATGATATTATGCCAATAGAAAAGTTGCTGTATTAATATACTTTTCAATCGGTATAAAAGGAAAAAACTAAAACAATGCCAGGTAAAAAAAGAACGTATCAACCGCATAAACGCCGCAGAAAATCTGTTCATGGATTTCGTCAACGCATGCAAACTGCAAATGGCCGTAAGGTATTAGCAAGTCGCAGAAAAAAAGGACGTCATAGTTTGACAGTTTCTAGCGAACACGGAGATAAAAAATAAAAACTGCTGATTTCTTTAATGGACACTAGGTCAAAATAATTCAGTCCTTCGATTTAATCGGAGGACTTTTTTTATAAAATTAATACAACCAGTATATTAAGCGAATTAGTAATTTTGCTAAATTGAAAATCAAACTACGATATACATTTAAAAAAGAAGAAAAGCTTAAAAGCCGTAAAATAATTGAACAATTGTTTAAGGATGGTAAGTCATTTTCTAATTTCCCTTTCAGGGTATTGTGGAGGAATAACGAAGATGCCTCGGCTGCTCTACAAACAGGCTTTGCAGTAAGTAGTAAGTATTTTAAAAAGGCAGTCGACAGAAATAGGATTAAGCGATTAATGCGAGAAGCATACCGGCTACAAAAAAATGAATTACAAAGCCATTTAAAAAAAGAACATAAAAGTATGGCTGTATTTGTTATTTATATTGGAAATGAATTGCCAGAATACACCTTTATTTTTGAAAAAACAAGCTATGTGCTAAATAGACTATTTAAAATTACAAATGAAAACACTTAAACAAATACTAATTTTTCCATTTATTTTTTTTATAAAACTTTATCAGTGGATTATTTCGCCCTGGCTAGGAGCTAAGTGTAGATACACGCCAACTTGTTCGCATTATGGCATGGAGGCATTAAAAAAATATGGTCTAATTAAAGGTATATGGCTAACCATAAAAAGAGTAAGTAGTTGTCATCCATTTGGTGGACACGGGTATGACCCTGTGCCATAAACGTCAGAGGGTTCTAAATTTTATTTACAGCTTTTTAAAAAATATTAAATTATTTTAAAATCTTTCAGCCACTTTATTCCAGTTAACTATATTCCAAAAAGCAGCTAAATAGTCAGCACGTCGATTTTGATAATGTAAATAATATGCATGCTCCCAAACGTCACATCCTAAAATAGGATTTCCTTTTACTTCAGCCACATCCATCAGCGGGTTATCTTGGTTTTGGGTAGAAGAAACTTCAAGCTTGCCGTCTTTTACAATCAGCCACGCCCATCCACTACCAAATCTTGTCATTCCCGCTGCAGCAAATTTTTCTTTAAAAACATCAAATGAGCCAAATGCTTCATTTATAGCATCAGCCAATTTTCCGGTAGGCGTACCTCCTGCATTAGGCGCTAGGCTATCCCAGAAAAAACTGTGATTCCAATGTCCCCCGCCATTGTTTCGTACTGCAGCACTAATACCTCCTGCGTTAGCAACTAATTCTTCAATGGTTTTATTTTCATTATCTGTACCTGCAATGGCTTTGTTCAAATTGTCCACGTATGCCTGGTGGTGTTTACTATGGTGTATCTGCATAGTGGTAGTGTCAATATGTGGCTCTAATGCGTTATGTGCAAATGGTAAAGCCGGTAAATTAAATGCCATAATATAATTGTTTAATTTTTTTTGAAACTATTGTGATTTGTTGACACAAATTTACGGCATCTATTTACTTAGCAATATTAAAATGAAGAAAATAACGTTAATTAATTTTACGTTTTCGGGAATTTATACTGGGTCTGCACAAAAATCAATAGAATTGGTAGGCTTAATTAATAAAATCCATGTGGTTGTTTAAAACAATAATTCAAGTAAAAAATTAACATCTGAAAATGATAGTGCATCTATCCGATTATATCCAAACCTAGCCAAAAATAAAATACAAATTGAATTAAACGGATTTAATCTTGGATAAATAAAGGATACAACTTGTTGATAATAATGGCAAAATAGTTAGAGAAGAAGAGCTGCTTGTATTTATTGGTAGTGAAATCATAATATTAATATTTTTAGAAAATCCTGGGGTGTGTTTTTTATGATTGTAAGAAGGGAAAAAAATGCTAAGGTAAATACTAATAATTAAATAATTATCGACGGGCTTTAAAAAAATCTTTCATTAGTTTGGCACATTCATCTTTTAAAATACCTCCGTTTAATTCGGTTTTTGGATGATAGGGGTTATTTGCGCCACAACATTTTTTATAACCATTTTTTTTGTCGTCAGCACCGTAAACTATTCTTCCTATTTTACTCCAATATAATGCACCGCTGCACATTAAACATGGCTCTAGGGTAACATATAAAGTTGCGTTGGGTAAATATTTACTACTTAAAAAATTAAAGGCAGTTGTAATGGCTAGTATTTCGGCATGTGCAGTACTATCACTTAGTAGCTCTACCTGATTATGAGCTCGGGCGATTATCTGATTATTTATTACTATAACCGCACCTACTGGTACTTCTTGCATTTTATAAGCTTTATGGGCTTCTATAAGTGCTTGCTGCATATATTTTTCATCAGTCATACATAATCTTATTTATTACTTGTACAGTAAAGCTAGATATTAAAAATGCTTATGTACTGGTATTGCAAAAATAGTATATGAATTAGTATCTTTCCATAAATTTAAATGTAATGGACAACTTAATGCAACTGCGAAATTATTTTAATACGGGAATTACAAAATCCTATTCCTTTAGAAAAGAGCAATTAAATAAATTACGAGCTGCGGTTAAAAAATATGAATTGCAAATTCATGAAGCATTGTATAATGATTTAAAAAAGAGTGCAGAAGAAAGCTGGGTTACAGAAACAGGGTTTTTATTATCAGAAATCAGTTATACCTTAAAACATTTAAAAACTTGGATGCAGCCCGAAATGGTTCCTACTAATTTGCTTAATATGCCATCAAAAAGCTACGTAATGCAAGAACCATTAGGTATTATATTGGTTATAAGTCCTTGGAATTACCCATTTCAGTTATTAATGACTCCTCTGGCAGCAGCTATAGCTGCAGGTAATTGTGTAGTACTTAAATCATCAGAATTTGCACCAGCAACATCTATAGTAATGAAAAAAATTGTTGAAGAAACTTTTGATAAAAAATATATTCAGTTTATTGAGGGCGATGGGGCTACAGTAATTCCAGCAATGATGAATAATTTTACTTTTGATCATGTTTTTTATACAGGAAGTACTGTTGTTGGAAAAATAATTTATAAAATGGCAGCAGAGAAACTGGTGCCTGTAACATTGGAACTTGGTGGTAAAAGTCCTTGTGTTGTGGAAGAAGATGCCAATATTAAAGTTGCAGCCCGAAGAATTGCGCTAGCTAAATTTACTAACGCAGGTCAAACCTGTGTGGCTCCAGATTATTTGCTAATCCATGAAAGTAAAAAAGAGGATTTTATAGAAGCAATGCAACACGTGATTCAAAAATTCTTTAGCCATAAACCCGAAGATTGTTATAACTATGGAAAAATTATAAACGAAAAACAATTTGATAGATTGTTAAAGTATTTACAACAGGGTAAAATCAGATATGGCGGAAGATCATCTAAAGAAAAACTTTTTATTGAACCAACTCTACTAACAGATGTTAACTTAAATTCGGATATAATGAAAGAGGAAATATTTGGTCCCATTCTTCCCATCATATCTTTTAATACAAAAGGCCAGGCATTAAAAATTATAGAGCAAAATAAAAACCCTTTAGCATTTTATGTCTTTACCTCAAGTAAAACAAAAGAAAAAGACTGGCTTAATACGGTGGCATTTGGTGGGGGATGTGTAAATAATGCCAGCTGGCATCTAACCAATCATAATTTACCTTTTGGCGGCAGGGGATTAAGTGGCAGCGGGCAATATCATGGCAAATCATCTTTTGATACTTTTAGTCATAAAAAATCAATAATGAAAACACCTACCTGGTTTGATCCGGCAATAAAATATCCGCCTTTTAAGGGAAAGATAAAGCTATTTAAAATGTTAATCAGGTAGTATTTAAAGAACGAAATAAGATCTATAGTTTTTAAAATAATGGGAACAAAAAAAACATATCGAAAATTTAAACGAATTTTAATCATTCTATTTATTTTATCAATTACATTTTATGGTTTTGTCAAAATATCAAACAACAATACAAATAATATGACAGTAAGACAAAAAGTGCTAAAAGCCGTTTATCCTATACTGATGTTGATTGCCGGTAAAAAAGGAATAAACACCAAGAATATTACACATCAAAAATCAATGCCTATTATTTCTTTTTATACTTTAAAGGATACTGCCATAGACGGAACTATTTTTGATTTTGAAAAGTTAAAAAGAAAAAAAATTATGTTGGTAAATACAGCATCAAACTGCGGCTATACTAGTCAGTATGATGACCTACAAAAACTGAGTGAAAAGTATAAAGATAAACTGATAGTTATTGGATTTCCTGCCAATGATTTTAAAGAACAAGAAAAAGGAAATGATGCAGAGATTGCTGCATTTTGTGTACTTAATTTTGGAGTAAGTTTTCCACTTATGCAAAAAAGTGTGGTTATAAAAAATAGTTATCAGAATAAAGTATATCAATGGCTTACAGATTCAACAAAAAATGGTTGGAATAACCAGCCGCCATCTTGGAATTTTTGTAAATATATTGTTGATGAGGAGGGGAGGCTTACCCATTATTTTGGTTCAACCATTGAGCCATTAGGTAAAGAAATTAAAACTGCACTGAACTAGCAAAACTATTTTTTTACATGTTATAATGATTTAAACAAACTTAATTTTAATTTACAAATTACGGTAAACATTTGCAGGGCTTTACTTTTCTATAACTTTACCCCACCTTCACATTAAATAGGGCACTTTTCATGATAATTAATTAATTCTATTGTCGTTTTTTCAAATGCATAGCCAGCATACTTAATTACAATTTCATCTAGTATAGCATCTATCTCTTCTACCGTTTCTAGGGTAACTAATTTATATCTATATTCCTTAATGCCCGGTAAGCCTTTTAAATAATTAGTATAATGTCTACGCATTTCAAAAATTCCCACTTTTGGTCCTTTCCATTCATAAGATTTATGTAGGTGTTTTTTACAAACAGCCACCCTGTCTTCAATAGAGGGAGAAGGTAAATGTTGACCTGTTTTTAAAAAATGCTTTATCTCATTAAATATCCAAGGATAACCAATAGCGGCACGACCAATCATAATACCGTCAATGCCATATTTGGTTTTATATTCTAGTGCTTTTTCCGGGCTATCAATATCTCCATTTCCAAAAATGGGGATCGTAATTTTAGGATTATTTTTTACTTTTCCAATCAGCTCCCAGTCGGCCTGCCCTTTATACATCTGTGATCTTGTGCGTCCATGAATAGCTAATGCCTTAATACCTATATCTTGCAATCGCTCGGCAACTTCTTCAATATTTTTTGTATTTTCATCCCAACCAAGTCGGGTTTTTACGGTAACCGGAAGCGAAGTTGATTTTACAACAGCACTGGTAAGTCGAATCATTAAATCAATATCTTTTAATACCCCCGCACCTGCACCCCTAAGCGCTACTTTTTTTACTGGACAACCAAAATTAATATCCAATAGATCAGGATTTGTAACGTCTACAATTTTTGCTGCCAAAGAAAGACTCTCTTCATCGCCTCCAAAAATTTGGATACCTATCGGTTTTTCATAATCAAATATGTCTAACTTCTGCCGGCTTTTAATGGCATCACGTATCAATCCTTCGCTGCTGATAAATTCGGTATACATTAAATCTGCACCATGATCCTTGCAAACAGCACGAAAAGGGGGATCGCTTACATCTTCCATGGGAGCTAGTAATAATGGAAAATCAGGTAATTGTATAGGACCTATGTTTGGCATTTTATTTTTTTAATCTTTTACTCATTGTATATTGCGATGACAAATTTACAAATAATCAGCATAGTTATGGAATATAGGAGTTTAAAAGGATTTAGCGGGCTAGGGCAATTAGGCATTTTGTTAGCTTTTTTAGGGGCTGGATTAATTATGGCAACCGGACTACAGTTTATTATAGGATATCAGCTAATACCTTCTGGTCTGCCTGCCGATAAAATAGGAGAGGCGATGGTTGAAGCTTTTACGCAATCAGAAAATATTTCTGCTGCAAGATTTGCTCAGGTAGCAGGCACTTGTTGTATTATGTTTTTTCCCGCCGTTTTTTTTATGTTTGTTTGTTTTGGGAAAAATATTTTCTGGCTGGGGTTTAATAAGCATATAAATTCAAAACAAATTTTATTAGGATTTTTTATTATTTTTTTAGCAAATATAATTGCAAACCCCTTAGTAGATTTGAGTAAAATGGCCTTGTCTTATTTTCCAGATATTTTTGCTTTAGGCAAACGAATGGAAGATGCTTATACAGAGCAGGTAATTATATTAAGTAATTTAAAAAGCTGGGGCGAGTTTTTAATGGCTATTGTAATTATGGCATTTTTTCCTGCACTTTTTGAGGAAATATTATTTAGGGGAGCGATACAAAATTTATTAGAGCGCTGGTGGAGAAAGCCATTATTAGCTGTAGTTATTACTTCCTTGCTTTTTAGTTTAATTCACATTTCGGTATTTCTATTTTTAAGTAGGGCTGTACTTGGTTTTGTATTAGGGTTGATGTATCAACGAAGTAAAAATTTATGGGTAAATATTATTGCCCATTTTTTAAATAACACCGTGGCAGTCATTCAGTTGTTTTGGATTTCGAACCATTCAGAAAAAATAGAAGTAGATAAGCTAGACCCTAAAGTTCCATTCTGGGGTGGATTAATAGCCCTTGCAATAACCTACGGCATATTTTTATTATTCGAGAAAGCATCAACTCCAAATAGAAAACAAATTGCTTTTGAAGAACAAAATCTTCTAGAATCTGTAGATGTTTTACATTGTAACATCGGTCATTTAAAATGAATAATATTAGTAATATTGGCATTTAATTATCAAATATTTAAAACGAGAGCATTAACTGCATTAATTTTTGCGGTAGTAATGCTCATTGGATTACTTTATAATTTTTGCAGTTTTTTATTATTATTTACGGTTATACATTTTGGTTGCTGGTACGAATTTATTAAATTAATAAAGAAGAGATATACAGATAAATATTTACGCTATAGCCTACTTGGACTCCTTTATATTACATTGCCATGTGTATTAATAATTTGTTTGTACAATCCAACTACAACTATCATTGGTTTAACAAAAAGATTAATTCCATTAATGATTTTTGCTAGTATTTGGATAAATGATACCATGGCTTATTTTGTTGGCTCTTTTATTGGCAAAACCCCCCTATCAAAAATATCGCCTAAAAAAACATGGGAAGGGACCCTTGGGGGAGTCGCTTTTTGTGTTGTTATAATGGCTTTATTGGGTTATTATATTCCTGTTGCAAAAGTAATCGCTATACCATATTGGATTTGCATTGCAGCTATATGTGCCATTTTGGGCACCGTTGGTGATTTACTGGAAAGTAAATTAAAGCGTATGGCCAATGTAAAAGATAGCGGTAGTTTTATGCCTGGGCACGGTGGATTTTTAGATAGATTTGACTCATTACTGATTGCTGTTCCTGTAGTTTGGGCTTTTGTGTATTTTTTTATCTAGATTTTTTTAAATCACCCTATTGCTCACCTCTTAGTCTTAAAACATAACTCGTTATCTTTGCACCTTAATTTTTACATAATGACCATACACCGAGAAGGATATAAAAGTATAGTGATTGCTACTTTAATTTTTGTAGCCATTAATGCATTAACCTCTCTTTTATTCCCCTATTTAATATGGCTATGCGTTATTATTTTCTTTAGCACACTTGGATTACTTATTTTTTTAATTTCTTTTTTTCGCATCCCAAATCGCAAACTAACTATTATTGAAAGAGCCGTAGTGGCCCCAGCTGATGGAAAAGTAGTAGTAATTGAAGAAGTTATTGATGTCGAATATTTTAAAGACAAGCGCCTGCAGATTTCTATTTTTATGAGTCCGGCCAATGTGCATGTTAATCGTAATCCAATTGATGGCGAAGTGGTATATAATCAATATCACAAAGGAAAATACCTGGTTGCTTGGCATCCAAAATCATCTACAGATAATGAACGTCATTCTGTTGTTATACAAAAAGATAATGTGGAGATATTAGTTAAACAAATTGCAGGGGCTTTAGCTAAACGTATTATAAATTATTTGCAAGTAGGACAAAAAGTAAAACAAACAGAAGAAATGGGCTTTATTAAGTTTGGCAGCCGTGTTGATATGCTTTTGCCCATTGGCACCAAGTTAAATGTTACACTAAACCAGGTGGTACAGGGCGGCGTAACCGTAATTGCCATCTTGTAATTTTAACAGTTTATGATATCAATATTGTGCAATTTTTGTCTTAATTTTGTATTAGCGTATAAAACAAAAATATATAATCATGAAGAAAGTAATTTTATTAGTCACTGCATTTTTATTTGTAACCGGAATAGCTTTAGCTGACAAGGGGAAAAAGAAAAAATGTGCAAAAGGTAAAACCTGTTGTTCAAAAGAAGCAAAAGATGCACAAGCAAAAGAAGGAAAAGCTTGTTGCAAAGATAAGACAACAGTTAAAATTTAATTTTGTCTGCTGCATCTAGTTTAAACCTTTTTAACCGGAAGGTTTTCTATGATTATGAATTAAAAAATAGCTTCCAACTCTTTTAAATGGGTAACGGTATAAGTTGGTAATATATCAGGTACTGCATTAATATAGTTTACAAAAACTGTATCCATACCAGCGTTCATTGCGCCTTGTATATCGGCATCTAGATTATCCCCTATCATAATACTTTTGGCTAAGGTTGCTTTTGCTCTTGCAATCGCAAAATCAAAAATTTCTTTTTTAGGTTTTAAGCTATTGCTTCCTTCAGAAGTTATTACATGTGTAAAATATCCACTTAGATTACTGTTTTTTAATTTACTCCACTGTGTTTTTTCAAAACCATTAGTAATTAAATGTAAGTCATAATTTTTTTCTTTTAAATAATTTAAAATTTCAATGGTATATGGAAAAAGTATTTTTTTTGTTGGTAATATATTTAAAAATTGACTACTCATATCTTTTGCAAGCGGTTCATCTGCAATTTTAAAATCTAGCATGGTACGCCACATACGCTTCCATTTCAAATCCTCTGAGTTTATCAGTCCTTTGTGATATTGGTTCCATAGTATTTCGTTGTGAAATAGATATTTTGGGTAAAAATCTTCAAAACTTATGTTAATCCTGCTGTTTAGGTTAAAAATGCTATATAATTCTATTAATGTTTCTTTTGCATTGGCATCAAAGTCCCATAGGGTATGATCGAGGTCGAAAAAAAGATTTTTGTAATGATTCATTATATTATTGATACAAAATTATAAAAAACAGATACTAAATTTACTTATTATTGCAAGATAACGATTTAACGAAATAATTATGAACATCATAATAACAGGTGCATCAAAAGGTTTAGGAAAAGCCATTGCAGAAATATTTGCAGATGATAATCAAGGCCATACTTTTTTTCTTTGTGCCCGTAATAAAGAAGTGTTGGAAATAACAGGCAAGGAATTACAACATCGTTTTCCTAGAATAAACATGTATACAAAAGTATGTGATGTGTCGGATAAGGAATCGATGCAAGAATTTGTATCATGGATATTTGGACTCACAAACAAAATTGATATTCTTGTAAATAATGCAGGTATATTTTTACCGGGCAGTGTTCACAATGAACAAGATGGGGTATTAGAAAAAATGATGGATGTATATCTTTATGGCACGTATCATTTAACCAGATTATTGCTACCCAAAATGATGCAAGTTAAAAGCGGACATATTTTTAATATTTGTTCCATTGCAGCATTACAAGCTTATAATAATGGTGGGACATATAGTATTAGCGAATTTGCTAAGTACGGCTTTAGTAAAAATTTGCGTGAAGAAATGAAACCATACGGCATCAAGGTTACGCATATATTGCCAGGAGCGGCTTATACTGATAGTTGGAGTGGCAGTGGAATTGATCCTAAACGCATAATGGAAGCGGCTGATATTGCTAAAATGATTTACGCTGCTGCACATTTGTCGCCGCAGGCTTGTGTAGAAGAAATTATTATGCGGCCGCAATTGGGGGATATTTAAATAGTTATTATAAACTAGACTATTAGTTGTTTTCTTCTGATTATTTTTGCCAGTAAAAAACTAAGTATCTAAGTCAATACTAACTTCTTTCAAAGTAGAATGAGACTTGAATTAATCAAAACTAAATTTATAGCCCACACCTCTTACAGCATGAAAGTAGACAGGGTCTCGACTATCTGCTTCAAAATATTTACGAAAGGTTAGAATAAAATTATCAATAGTTCGTGTAGTTGGATATACGTTGTAACCCCAAACGGCTTGTAATATCTTTTCACGAGTAACCACTTCATTTTTATTTTCAATTAAAAGCTTCATTAACATTAGTTCTTTTTTTGTAAGAGAAATTTTTTCTCCAGTTTTTGTATATGCTTCTGATGCTTTGAAATCAATTTTATTTTTTCCAAACTCATATATTTCTGGTATTGGCTGTTTAGCACTAAGTCGTTCACTCTTTTTAATTAGGTTATTTACTCTAATTAGTAATTCTTCTAGATTAAAAGGCTTTGTAAGATAATCGTCGGCCCCCTTTTTTAACCCTAAAACCCTATCGGCGCTACTATTTCTTGCACTGAGCATAAGAATAGGAATCTCCTGGTTGCTTAGTCGTATGGTTTCGCAAACGGTAATACCATCCACTTCGGGCAGCATTATATCTAGTATAATTAAATTAAAATATTCTTTTTGTACAAGTCCTAAAGCTTTGGCCCCATCAAATGCCCCAGTAATTTCATACCCTTCCATTTCTAGATTTAATTTTAGGGCTTCATGTAAATTTTCTTCATCTTCAACTAGTAAGATGGTAAATTTTTTATCTGACATACTTAAAGCGTATTTTTTTATATTGAGGAATTTAGTGTAACTGTAAAAATAGCACCTGTTGGGTTATTATTAGTCACAGTAATGTTTGCATTGTGTTGCTTTGCAATATTTTTACACAAATATAGTCCCAGCCCTGTTCCTTTTGACACTTTGGTAGCTGAATTCCCCACCCGGTAAAATTTATTAAATATTTTATTTTTTTCTTCGTCTGCAATTCCTATTCCCACGTCTTTAACTAAAAAAATAATTTTATTATTATTTTCTGATAATAAAATAGAAATTAGCGAATTTCTTGAGCTATATTTTATGGCATTATTGATTAGGTTGTTTATTAGTATTTGTAATAATAACCTATCCCCATTAATAAAAATATCGGGTGCTATCGCGGATTCAATTATTTGTTGTGGGTAGCGTACAATAAAATTCTGCAAACATTTATTAACTAATTCGCTAATATTTGATTCTTCATAGGTAAATGGATATCCACCAGCTTCAATTTGAGAAGAGAGGAGCATGTTATTACAAAGGGCATCTAGCCGATTAGCTTCTTCTAAAGTAGTTTGTAAAAGTCGTTGTTGTTGTTGCTCATCTAATTTTCTTTTTTGCATGGTTTCCAAATTTAGTTTGGCAACCGAAATAGGGGTTTTTAACTCATGGGTTATGGCAATCATAAAATTTTGCTGTTGTTCACTTATTTTCAACTCTCGCCTTACTACCCTAAATACAAAAACTGCGCCAGTTATAATCAACAGAAAAAAGGTAATACCTTCGCCCAGGTATTGTGTCTTTTTTCTTTTTTCTAACGAATTAATTTTATTTAATGTTACAAAATTTTTTTTATCTGTTTGATTTAATTGCGCCCTCTCATACTTTGCCATTAATGTATTTTGCCGGTTAAGAGCAATAAACCACCATATTAATGCAGCTAAAATATAAGTCAATAAAAAACAATACAGTACAAATATTTTCTGATTTTTTTTTGATTTAGATGGCATAGTAAAAATTAAGAAAAGATATTAAATAAGCGGGTAGTAACCGACTGCACACTAAAATTATATTAGTTTCGCTTATCCAAACCCCAGCTCAGCTTGTTACGCAACGTTTGTAGAAAATTATTTTCATTTAATCGGATTAGATTGATGTCAAAACTTTCTTTTCTTATCGCTAACTGAATTTCTTTGTTTACTAATTCACGCCGACTGTCTAGCGAACATAAAAAACCATCTGTTCTTCCTTCTACTTCAAAAGAAATAATATTATTATCAGGCACAACAATTGGACGAATATTGAGATTATGTGGCGACACCGGCGTGATCACAAAGCTGCCGCTATCTGGAAATACAACCGGTCCGTTGCAACTCAATGAGTAACCTGTTGAACCGGTTGGTGTAGAAACAATTAGCCCATCGGCCCAATAAGTGTTTAAAAATTCACCGTTCAAATATGTATGAATTTTTATCATAGGTGATGAATCTTTTTTGTGTAGGGTAAATTCATTTAAGGCATAGGGCGCATCACTAAATAAAGGCATGTTAGCATCCAAATGTATCAGCGTTCTTTTATCTAATACATAAGTTCTATTGACGAGTGCCTGTATCGCCACGCTTAAATCTTCTTTTCCAATATTTGCTAAAAACCCGAGCCGTCCATAATTTATTCCAACCACTGGGATGCCGCTATCCTTTACTAAGGTCACGGTATCTAATAAGGTTCCATCGCCACCAAGACTAATTACAAAATCTATACTTTTATCTAGATCTTCGGATGAATTAAATGTGGAATATTTTGCATTGGTATTAATTGCTGAATAAAATTGGTTAAAAAAATTTTGATAAAACACGAGTTCTACACCACTTAATGCAAGTTTATCTATTAATTGAATAATATCTTGTTGCTGATTGTTTTCATTTCCTCTGCTATAGATTGCTATTTTCATGCTTCGCTATTTTTACCTTAAGACGAAAAATTATTATTTTTAATTTTATTAAAAACCAGATTAATTGTGCAAAAATAAACCGTTTTCTTTTAGTTGATTAAAACTGTATTCTAAACGTAGGTTTATATCGTACAAGGTAAGAATATCTATGCCAAAACCGCCTGAATATAAAATTCGATTATTTAGATACGCATCGTTATTTTTTTTATTATAGACATATCCTATATCAGCATACGTTTTTGCAAAAATAGTAAAAGGTATTTTTGTGAATATCTTTGGAAATAACGTGAAAGGAATGTTAAAAGAAATTATTTTTTTCTTAATATTCGATTTAATTAAGATTGTTGCTAGCCCATCAATCACATAGTATTCTAAACCACGTAAATAATTTTCGTCATAACCTAATCCTTGTTGGTTTATATAGGCTTGGTTAAAAGGAAGTTTTATTTTACCGTTAAAGCGTACGCCGCTGTACCAACCTTTACCCCAATTACTATATTTATTTACACTAGCGTCTAACTGTAGCATATTAATGCCACTTTTAAATTTTAATCCTCTTTTTTGAATTGATATAAAAACTGCTTTACCTGTTAAAGGGTATGAGCTATTATTTACATGTGTATATTGAAATATATAATTAAAATCTAAAATATTTATTTTAGTAACTGGTTCGTTAAAATATAGTGGATTATATTTTAACGAAATTATTAAATCATCAATTTTTTGATGCATGTAACTTACTGTAAAAATATGTTTTGTAAATAAACCTTTTCTAATTGTAAAACCTATGTTGGCAAATAGGGTATTTCTGCTAAAATTAGGGGGTTTATAAAAAAGTGGTTTATTGGCCGAGTCGGTCTTGTATATGATTTCTCTATTTTGAAAATAACCTGCACCAATTATAAATCCATTATTTAATGAACTGTTACGGTATGGGTTGCTATACAAAAAAGAGATATTTCTTGTATATCCGTTTATTAAGTAGATACGCAGCTGATCTCTTTGCCCTCTTAAGTTGTAATGAACAAACCGTAGTCCATAATTTACCCGATCAAAATTTGCATGATTTGTTTTATACCAGTCATTAAAATTTCGACCAACTAGTTGAAACTGCGGTACAGGATAAAAATACCAACGTTCTGTTACCTGTACATTAACGCTAATATTGTTACTATCAATTATAAAATAATAAAGTGTAACATCATTAAACAGCGTGGTGTTATAAATTTGTATTCTCGCCTGTTCTAGCTCTTTTTGCACTTCATTAATTAAAATGGAGTCGCCTTGTTTAAATTGTATTTCACGATAAACAAGGATATTTTTAGTTTTTTTTGTACCAGCAATAACAATATTTTTTATACAAACTTTAGCCACAAGACTGCTAAAAAGTGATGAGTTATTAATTAAACTGTCATTATTTTTTTTAAGTACTTGTGTATAAGATAATAGGGAACATAAAAGAATTATACAAAAGCAAATTATTTTCTTACAATTATTCATTACTAAAACAGCTTGTTTTACAAACAGAAATTTAATAAAAGGAGGGTAAAACTAGTATTTAAATATGTAAATAGTTCATAAGGTGACGATAATTTTTGTGAATGTCATTTTCAAAATTTTCGTTTCCAAAATAGTGAATTACATCAAATTCATACCTTTCAAATGTTGCTACAATAGTTGAAATTTCTTTTTTATTTATATGTAGTGTAACCGTAAGCATTCCTGTTTCGCTATGTATAGTAATATTTAAATGAAGTATGGTCGCATCATTACTTTCAATGATTCGACTTATTTCGGAAATAGCGAATTGATTACGTTCCATTTCCAGTACTATAATACCACCTATTTCGTTGGCGCCTGCAAAATTACCAATAGCTTTTAATAGATCATTAGTAGTAATAACACCCAACAGTACGTTTTCGTCATTTACAACAGGAACTACTGTACTATCAAATTGATTACTGCTGTCAACGGCTTTTAAAAAATGTTCATTATCATGAACAGCTGCTTGAATAAAAAATTCTTCCATGAGCTCAATGGGCATTTTAGTGTCTTTCAAATCTAGCAAATCATCTTCGCTAATTAACCCTAAAAATTTTCCACCTTCAACAACGGGCAAGTGAGTTACCTTAAAATCGTTGATAAGTTGCAATGCTTTACTTGCCGAATCTTTTAGCTGAAGCCTAGGAATATTGTTATTAATGAGTTCGATGGTAAGCATGTAAATGGTTTAGGTTAGTAAGTGCTATAATCATAACGTAAAATGTATATTTTAAAGTATATCGGGTCATTTATTTTAATTTATACTTTGTAAAAGATACTAGTTTATTTAACATTACACCAATAAGTATGTACAATATGCAATATTATTGAACTATTGCAGCAGGGGCTTTTAATTTTGTTAAAAACACATCAAGTATTTTATTAAACTCTTCTGGAACCTCCATCATAGGAGCATGCCCGCATTTATCAATAAAATGTAATTCACTATTTAGGATAAGGCGGTTAAATTCTTGAGCCACATGCTGTGGTGTAATTGTGTCATTATTACCCCAAATTAAACAAGTTGGTTTTTGTATCTGATTAAGTTCTTCTCCCAAATTATTGCGTATAGCACTTTTTGCAAGAGCAATTATTTTTATTACTTTAATTCGGTTATTAGTTATTTCAAACACTTCATTTACCAATTCATCGGTAGCTAAGGAGGGGTCATAAAATGTAAGTCCTGTTTTAGTTCGTATGTATTCCTTATCGCCACGTTTGGGATAACTATCTCCCATGCCGTTTTCAAATAAGCCCGAACTTCCGGTTAAAATTAATGACTTAATGTGCTCGGGATGTTTTAAAGTGTGCACAAGGGCCACATGACCACCTAAAGAATTACCCAGCAAATGAATATTATTGTAATGGCGGTGCTGAATAAAACGATAGACAAACTTTTGCAAGCCACTTACAGAAGTATGTAATAAATCAAGTTCTAATAAGGGCAAAAGCGGAACAATAACTTTATTTGTTTTACAAAAATGTTCAATAAGAAATTGGAAATTACTTAAAGCACCAAATAAGCCATGCAGTAATAATAAGGGTTCACCTTCGCCTTCTTCAATAAATTTGAATTTTCCGTCTTGTTTTATTTCGTAATCCATCAGTAAATAAAAGTTATTCAATAGAACTAACTTCTTTAATCATAAAGTTAGTAAATGAGTGATTAGGCCTAAAATTACGTTAAATAAAATAAGGATTTAAATTAATGCTGAAATTTATTTGATAGTGAATAAAAAAAAATGCTTAGCTCGCTAAACATATCTTTAAATAAAGGGATAAACTTACCCAAATTATCCATCACTTTTTGCCCCAAAGGCTGTATAAAATTATAAGTTTGTGATGTTTTAATAACCTCGGGTTGCAATAATTGTAGTTTTTCGGTGTAAAAAATAAAAACACTTAAAATAACCAGGTATAGTAAAATATATAAAAGTATGCCCCCAGCTCGGTTAAGCCATCCCAGTAAAACAATCTGAATGGCTTTTTCGATTATTTTACCACCCATATTTACAAGTAATATCACTATAAAAAAAACAACTATATATGCTAAAAATGGCAACCATTTAGTCGAAATATTTAAACTGCCTTTTAAGTATTCTGCAAATACCGATGAGAGCTTTAATGCTGCGGCCATCCCAATAATAAATGCAATTATGGAAAAAATAGCAACAATTAATCCCCTTTTATAACCTTTAAAAATGGCTATTAAAATAGCAGCTAAAAAAATTAAATCAATCAGCATAACCTTGCATTATATTCTTTAAAATGGATAAACAGGTATAGTTTTTAATTAAACGGTGAGTAAATTTTTAACTAGTAAGTTAACTACTTTGCTATCAGCTTTTCCGGCTAATTGTTTGCTAGCGATGCCCATTATCTTGCCTATATCAGCTGGTGACGAAGTTCCATTTTCGGCAATTATTTTTTTAATAATTTCTTTCAGCTCTGCCTCATCTAATTGTTTTGGGAGAAATTTTTCTATTACAGCCATCTCCTCTTTTTCTTTAATAGCTAAATCTTCGCGTCCTTGTTTTTCAAAAATTTCTAATGAATCTCTGCGTTGCTTCATCATTTTTTGTAAAAACTTTTGTTCTGTTGCTTTATCTATTTGTCCAGCTGCACCTGGTTCTGTTTTTGCTCTAATAATTTCTGCCTTGATTGAACGTAACGCGCGCAAAACTGACTCATTCCTAGCTTTCATAGCCTCTTTCATTTCGGTCATTATTTGTTCTTCTAATTGCATATTGTAAAATTTAGTTTTTTGGAGTATTTCTTTATTATTACAACTTTTGTTCTTTTAATTGTATTGCTCTCCATTTTTCAAAAAATTCTTTAGCAAATTTTTTCATATCATCACATAGCTCCTGCTGCTGTGTAGCTTTTTTAAAACTATCGGCCATACCCATCAACATTTGATAATAGAAGTCGCTCATTTCATCTACCATCATATCCTTGGTCCATAGGTCAATACGCAGTGCCGTTTTATCAGATGCATCCCAAAAGGCAATACTCATAGCTTTGGCTTTTTGCACCATATTAGCAGTACTGTCGCTGGCTACCCAGTTTATCTGCTCTGGTATTTTTTTAGGGTCAAGAAGTACATCTATTTTTATTGTTGACTGATTCATAATTTATTCAATGGGTTATTGCTATGTTTATTTTTTATTTACTGCAAAATTAACTTAATTTAATTATGGAATGCTTTTAGAATAGATTTCATAAAGAACTCGGCCGATTTATCCTTCTGGTATTGATTTAAAATGGCATAGCCAGTTATAACGAGCTTTCTGGCTTTTTTTTCATCTTTAAAAATTAGCATCATATTTTCGGCAATATCTTTAAAGTCATTGGGTATAGTATATAAGGCTGCTTCGCCTAAAATAATAGGGAGTGCACCAGTATCTGCAGCTATTACAGGAACGCCACATTGTATGGCCTGCAATGGGGATATCGAAAAATCGGAATATAAAACAGGATGCACTAGCGCATAGGCTGCACCAGTAATTTTAGCTAAATTCAATATTGATAAATCTTCAAGCAGCTTTACTTCCATTTTGTAGGTATAATTCTTTAATTCTTTTTTAAATGATTCATTAGCTTTGCCTGCAATTAGCATCATCATGTTACTTTTTTGTCTTTTTTTAAAAAAAGAAAAAGCTTTTAATAAATTAATAATATTGCTACCCTGATTAATATCTCCACTGAATAAAAAATAAGATTTACTCTCTGCATATTTTTCTTTGATGTACTCTTTTTCTTCCCATTCTATTGGTTTAAATAGCTCGTTAATACTAGGATTAATAACAGTAATATCAATTGCGTTTATTTTGTAATGGTCTGCAATTATTAATTTAGAATATTCCGATACAGTTACAACATTTTTTGCTTTTACTAAAAAAGCTGGAGTAAATCTTTTATAAAATCGGACTTGTGATTTTTTTATAAGTTCGGGCTGTTGTATAAAACGAAGATCACTTACCATTAAAAGTTGTGGTATTTTAGTTCGCAAAGAACAGGTCCCATCCATACTTATAAAAACATCTGCTTTGTGTTTTCTAAGTAAAGTTGGTATTTTATAATTAAGCCAATATCGTAAACCTAAGCTGTTATTAGTTTTAGGGCCAGCAACCATGGGCAGCACATTTTTATTAAATTTTAATTTTTCATCATATGGGCCATCAAAAAAGTATACAAATTGATGCTGGGGAAATTTGTTAGTTAGCCCATCAAGTATTTCAAACATAAAAGTTGAATAACCTTCTGGCTGTTCTTCTTTTTTTAATCTGGTATTAACAGCAATAATCATGTAAATAAAATAAGCAACAATTAAGTGTAAATGGAATTAATCTATTTTATAACTTTCAGCTTTACCATTTCAATACGGGTATCACTTACATTTAATATATCAATTTCGTAATTGCCAATAGTAATATGATCTTTTAATATTGGAATTTGCTCATGGTTTTTAATAATATAACCCGATAGAGTTTCCGTTTCTTCATCATCAGGAAAAATTAATTTATATTTTTCCGTAATAAAATCTAGTTCTATCCGTCCACTAAAAATATATTCATTGCTACCTAATTGCTTGTCAACAAATTCTTCTGTATCGTATTCGTCTTTTATTTCTCCAAATATTTCTTCTAGCAAATCTTCCATTGTAACAATGCCAGCGGTGCCGCCAAACTCGTCAATTACCCAAGCAATAGATTTCCTTTCTTTACTAAATTTATTCATCAAGTCGGTAACACGCATACTTACGGGCACAGTAGGTATGGGTAATAAAATTTCTTTTACCGATGCCGGATGATTAAACAGATCTAGCTGATGTATATAACCTATAATAGTATCAATATTTTCTTCATAAACAACTAGTTTACTCAAATGTGTATGTATAAATTTTGTTTTTACTTCTTCCATCGAAGCGTTACTTTGTATTCCTTTAATTTCTCTCCGTGGTATAAGGCATTCCCGCAATTTTGTTTCGCTAAGTGCTAAAGCGTTTTCAAATAACTCCTTGTTTAATTCACTACTCTGCTCTTCTTCGTAATTTTTACTTTGCTTAATAAAGTGCTCTAAATCCACTTTGCTAAAGATGTCTTTTTTGTCATTTATTTTTACATTTAACACGTATTTCAATATCCATTCTGCAGTATTTACTAAATTACTACCTATCGAAGAAAACATCCAATAAAATAGCTGAACGATTATACTGATGCTGTTTGAACTAAGTATGCTGCTGTTGCGCGCTCTAAAAAAAGCTTTGAATAAAAATTCAATAAAAAGAACGATTAGTGTAGAGAGTATAGTTTCAACAAATAATTTAATATAATCAACAGAATTAGTAAAAGAATCAGGCAAATTATCTTTAATCCATAACCAGATTGGCGAAAGCATATCTACAACTAATAAACCATAAACTACAAAAACAAGATTGATGCCTACCAGAGTTGTGCCAATAAATTTGGCGGGTCGATCGGCATAAAAACCCCATACCTTACCGCTTTTGGTGCCTTGTTTTCTATTTAATTCTATAGAAAGTTTATTTGCAGAAATAAATGCAATTTCAATGCCTGCAAAAAAACCGATTAATAGTAGTGAAACAAAAATTGCTATGAGGGCTATCCAATCCATATTTTAATAATAAGCATGCGTTTTAAACGGATTTAGCGATTGATAAAATCGGATACAATAGCTTTTGCTTCACTACAAGATCGATCTAATTCGTCATTAGTAATGATCTTATTAAATTGATCTTTAAACGAGAGCTCATAGGTAGCTTTGTTTACCCTATCGGCCAGCGATTCTGCTGTTTCTGTACCTCTACTTTCCAGCCTAATTTTTAATTCCTCAATAGAGGGCGTTTGTATAAAAAGGCTAAGTGAAGTATCAGGGTATTGCTGTTGCACATGAATAGCCCCTTTTACATCAATATCTAAAATAGGAATTTTATGTTCTAACCAAATTTTTTCGACTTCAGATTTTAGGGTGCCATAATATTTTCCTTCGTACACCATTTCCCATTCTATAAATTCATTATGTTTAATTTTGTATTTAAAATCATCGGTACTCATAAAATGATAATCTACACCATTTTGCTCATCACCTCTAAGCTTACGCGTAGCTGCCGAAACGGAAAAAGTAAGTTGAGGAAAAGACTTCATGAGGTATTTGGTAATAGATGTTTTACCTGCTCCCGATGGGGCGGTAATTATTATAAGCTTATTGTAATTATTCATTTGCAATGAATTTTTTTAATTTTTTATCTATACCTAAAATAAGATTATTCTTAATTAATTCTTTTAATATCTGCTCCAATATTTTTTAATCGTGCATCTATTTGCTGGTAACCTCTATCAATCTGTTCAATATTTTGAATAGTGCTTTTCCCCTGTGCACTTAATGCTGCTATCAATAAGGCTACACCAGCGCGTATATCCGGACTGCTCATAGTTATACCCCGTAATTGCTGCTCTCTTTCCAAGCCTATTACTACAGCTCGGTGAGGGTCGCATAAAATAATTTGAGCGCCCATGTCAATCAGCTTATCAACAAAAAACAAACGGCTTTCAAACATTTTTTGATGAATAAGAACACTCCCTTTTGCCTGTATTGCCGTTACTAAAACTATGCTTATTAAATCAGGTGTAAAACCAGGCCAAGGATGATCATAAATAGTTAATACACTGCCATCCATATATTTTTGTATCTCATAAAATTCCTGTGCAGGAATATGAATATCGTCGCCTCTAAAATTTAACTGAATGCCAAGTTGTTGAAATCTTTCAGGTATAATGCCCAAATATTCAATGCCTGCATTTTTAATGGTGATATCACTTTGTGTCATCGCCGCCAAACCAATAAAAGAGCCAACCTCAATCATATCTGGCAGCATTTGATGTTCTGTTCCACGCAAGGTCTCAACACCTATTATGGTTAATCGATTGCTTCCAATACCACTAATTTTTGCTCCCATTCGATTGAGCATTTTACAAAGCTGTTGAATATAAGGTTCGCAAGCGGCATTATAAATGGTAGTAGTGCCTAAAGCCATAGACGCGGCCATTAAAATATTGGCTGTACCAGTAACACTGGGTTCATCCAATAAAATATCAGCTCCTTTTAATCCTGTAGTTTGTAAATGAAAAAATCCGTCATTAGAATCATAAGAAAATTTTGCTCCAAGTTTTTCAAAGCCAATGATATGGGTATCTAGTCTTCTCCTCCCAATTTTATCTCCACCCGGTTTAGGTATAAAAGCTTTTTTAAAACGAGCAAGTAATGGACCAGCAAGCATAACCGATCCGCGTAGTTTAGCACTTTTTTTGTGGTAAGCTTCACTATGTAAGTAATCAACATCAACGTCATTGGCTTCAAAAATGCAAGTGTTTCTAGTTTGTCTATCAATCTTAACTTTCATTTCGCCAAGTAATTCAATCAACAGATTAACATCTAATATGTCTGGAATATTAGTAATGGTAATTTTTTCTGCACTCAACAATACGGCTGAAATAATTTGCAGTGCTTCGTTTTTGGCGCCCTGTGGGGTTATCTCTCCCGAAAGTTTTTTCCCGCCTATTACTTCAAATGATTGCATTCCAATTTTTTAATCTGCTAATTAATTCAAACCTAAATTAAAAAAACCTGACGTTTAAAAACATCAGGTACTTATTTATTAATTCATTTTGATAGAAATAAGTATTAATACCTTTTTTTAAAATTCCTGTTATTATTTCTATTATCATTACCACTTCTGTTATCTCTAACGCCGCTTCTATTATCTCTACTTCCTGTATTATTTCTGTTATCTCGCCCACCTGTATTGCCACGGCCACCAAAGTTTTTACGATATCCGCCTGTACCGCGTTTTCCATAATCGTCCCTATCATCACGTGTATCAACCTGGTGTTTAACAAACGGACGATTATTAAATTGCAGCTCGCCGTTGGTCATGTTAGATAATTCTCCTTGTATGGTATCATCATGTACTAGTTCTTTATGCCAGTTGCTGTAAGTAAGTTTCATGTAATATGCCACCGCATTAGCAAAACCTTGTTTCTTTTCGGGATTTTCTTCCTTTAGTGCTTTATCAATAACTACTTCAATATTTTTTCCTAGATGATTAAAACGGGGATATCTTTTTGGATAGCGTAAACGCTCTGGCTTAGCCTTTAAAGTTTCGCGCGTTGGAATTGGATAGGGACTTTCTACATCAAGGGTGAAATCACTTATCAAAAAAAGATGATCCCATAATTTATGCCGAAAATCTTCCACGTTTTTTAAATGCGGGTTTAAAAAACCCATCAATTCTATTACCGCAAATGCATTACGTTGTCTTTCTTCTTTTTCTTCAATAGTTAGCAAGTATTCTACCATTTTTTGAATATGTCTGCCATATTCTCTCATGATTAGAAAATTCCTGGTAGTATTGTACTCCATGTTTTCTATGTTCAGCATAATACAAATGTAAGCTAAACTCGTTCATTTTTCAAGCTGGAAAACAAAACAGGCCTATTTATAGCTATTTTTAGTTTAAATATTTCAATCTACACCAGATATAGGCAATGACCCCTCCAAAACTATCTGCCAACCAGTCAAAAATATCAAAACTACGGTCGGGTATAAAATACTTTTGAATAAACTCGGTGGCAAGGCCCCAAATACAGACAGATATGACAATTTTAATGGCCGTACTCTTTTTTGCCTTATTCGCTATAGGTAATTTGGCAACTGGATAAATAAATAAAAAACTGAGCACTGTAAACAAAGAAGCATGAATCCATTTGTCAAAATACGTTACGTTTAACAAACTTACCTCTGGAGGAATTACAGATGCGGGTAAACAAATTAATAGGAGCACAAGAAAAAACCAGATAATACCTGGGATAAATTTTTTAACTTGCGACTCGTTTAATGGAGTTGACTGATTACTCATGAATCATGTATTTCTATCCTACAGATGCTGCGTAAACCTCGGCATTCATTAACTTTTCAAAATCTGTAACATCATTAACAGTCATTTTTACCATCCACCCTTTACCATATGGATCGTTGTTAACCAGCTCGGGTTGGCCATCAAGTGAAGAATTTGTTTCGGTAATAGTGCCTGCAACAGGTAAAAAAAGATCACTTACGGTTTTAACCGCTTCTACAGATCCAAATACACTTTCGGCAGCTAATGCTTTACCCTTTGCGCTAATATCAATATACACAATATCACCCAACTCGTGTTGAGCAAAATCGGTAATACCAATCGTTGCCGTAGTACCCTCTAAAGAAACCCATTCGTGATCTTTGGTGTATCTCAGATTTGCTGGAAAATTCATTTTATATATAATTTGTTGTTAACTAAATCATATGCAAATTAAGCATTTATCCCCATAGCTGCCAGAGATATCTTATTTTATCACCTCTATATACATATGTATATTGCTTAAAGGACGGTCGTACATTGATTTTTGTGCCGAAGCTATTTTATCAATAATATTAAGACCACTTTCTACCTCTCCAAATACGGTATAATCCATATCTAAAAAAGGAGTTCCCCCAATTGACTTATATAAATTGCGTTTTTTTAAACTATACTTTATACCTTTTTGCATTTCAATCATATTTAATTCATCGTCAGTTATCTTTTTTCCTTGAACTATATAAAATTGGCAACCACTGCTGGCTTTTTCTGGATTGTTAGTTCTGGCAGCCGCAAGCGCCCCTTTTTTATGAAATAAGGCAGTATCAAATTCGGCAGGAATAGTATAACCTATATCGCCATTACCCAACATATCATTTGGTTGGGCATTTTTACTTTTGGGGTCGCCACCCTGTATCATAAAACCATTAATAATTCGGTGAAATAAAAGACTATCAAAAAAATGTGCGCTAGCTAGCTTAATGAAATTATCTCGATGCAAAGGTGTTTTATCATATAAGCGGACAATCATAACGCCTGAGTCGGTGGTAACTTTAACCCTTAACCCAGGCATAGTTAATGGCTTTTTAGTATTGGTTACAGGGTTTATTATTTTTTTTACAACGGTGGTTTTAATACCAGTTTTTTGCGCTACAGATTTTTTAATAACAGGCTTTGTAACTTGCGCATTCGTATTTAATGCAAAAAACGATACCAGTAAAAATGTAATTAAGGTTTTCATTTTATTCATAAAAAATAATTAATCGATAAAATTTTGGTTTTGAAAGTATAATAAAATATGGTCTTTTAAAAAGTTTTCCTGCTCAATCATTATAAAACCAGGTAACGGCTTTAGCTGTTTAAAATGTGGCCATCCTTCTTCATCGTTTCCTTCTGGTAAGTAATACCCACTTAACGAAAGTACGGTACAAACAGCAATGTGCATTAAGTCTTGTTTTTCTTCTTTGCTAAAATCATGCTTACCACTACCTAGTTCCTGTATGCCAATTAAAAAAAGAATACCATCCATATCTGGTTTTATTCCAAAACGTTCTTTTAACTTGATACGTAATTTAAGCCACCTTACCTGCAGATCGTCTTTTACATGTTGCATGCTGCAAATATAATTAATGAATTGTTGCCGGCACTAATTATAGAAATTAACACCTATGAAATATGATTTTATCAATTTAATACCGGTTCTTTTCTTTGCAGATATCTAAATTGTATCTTTGTTAAAATTTTTTAGCAAAGATGTTACAGATTAGTTATATCAGGCAGCAAACTACCTTAGTAAAAGAAAAATTAGCCATAAAAAATTTCAGTAATTTATCCCTTGTTGATACATTACTTGAAACTGATGAGTTGCTGCGTAAAATAAAAACAGAAACAGAAACCCTACAGGCTGCAATTAATGCTGCTAGTAAAGAAATTGGCATGCTAATGGGTAAGGGTGAAAAAGAAGTAGCCGAAAATAAGAAGCTGGAAGTAACTGAACATAAATCTACATTACAAAGTCTTAATCAGCAACTAGCTGATGCTGAAAAATTATTACATAATGAGTTGCTTTTATTACCTAATATGCCACATATTTCTGTTCCAAAAGGGAAAACCCCAGAAGAAAACGAACTGGTAAGAGAAGGTGGAATAAAACCTACACTACCACCAAACGCTTTGCCACATTGGGATTTAATAAAAAAATACGATTTAGTTGATTTTGAAACAGGAGCTAAAATTACGGGGAGTGGCTTTCCTTTATACAAAGGTAGAGGAGCTAAATTGCAACGTGCTTTAATTCAATATTTTTTAGATTATAATATTGATGCAGGTTATACAGAATATTTACCTCCGCTTTTGGTAAATGAAGCGTCGGCTTATGGTACAGGTCAACTGCCAGATAAAGAAGGCATGATGTATCATGCTACGGCTGATAATTTTTATTTAATTCCTACTGCCGAAGTGCCTATTACTAATATTTATCGCGATGAAATTTTAAAAGAAACTGATTTGCCCATTAAGATGACGGCTTACACTCCTTGCTTTAGAAGAGAAGCAGGAAGTTTTGGTGCCGATGTACGAGGGTTGAACAGGGTTCACCAATTTGATAAGGTAGAGCTTGTACAAATTGTTCATCCCAAAAAAAGTTATGCAGTGTTGGAAGATATGGTAAACCACGTTGAGCATTTATTACTAGCTCTAAAATTACCCTATCGTATTTTACGTTTATGTGGGGGAGATATGAGTTTTGCAGCTGCACTTACCTATGATTTTGAAGTGTATAGCGCTGCCCAGCAAAAATGGCTAGAAGTTAGCTCTGTAAGTAATTTTGAAAATTTTCAAACCAACCGTTTAAAAATAAGATTTAAGGATGGAGATAGTAAAACTCAATTAGCCCATTCTTTAAATGGCTCATCACTTGCACTTCCAAGAATAGTAGCTTGTTTATTAGAAAACAACCAAACTGAAAATGGCATTGATTTACCAGCTGTATTACACAGTTATTTTGGCAATACTAAAATTTTAAGCTAACCAGCTGTTTGTTTACAAAATTTATGTAATCAGATTATAATTATAAATAATTTGTAAATAGAATGCATAGGTTACTTTTTTAAAAATATTTCTCAATAAAAAATCAAAAAAAATTAATCGGTATTTATATTATTAATGTTTGTTTGGGGATGTGCAAAAAATAGCTCCTACAAATTCGGGGAGTGTGCACCTAATAATTTTGCTATGCTTTTAGGTAGGGCTATTTTTTTGCCGCTATTTTTAAATTAATTTTATTTTACTTCCTGCATAAGCTTTTTCACTAATGGCGATATCAACAAAAGAATTACGCCGGCGATTAATGCATAAATAGCCAATTGTTTATACCCAGCAGTATATGCCTTTAATTTTTCGTTAAGCGTTGCGCCGTCATTTAATTTTGACATGCCAGCACCTAAAATGCCAGCTACATATTGCCCATATGCACTGGCAAGAAACCACATGCCCATCATTACGCCTTGCAAAGGTTTTGGCGAAAGTTTTGTCATAATTGATAGTCCAATTGGAGATAAACACAATTCCCCGAAAGTAATAACAAGGTAAGCAAGTGTAAACACATCTAAAGAGGTTATCCCCTGCGCATTGGCAAAAAATACGGTAGCAAAAAAAATATAAAAAGATAGACTTAAAAATATAAATCCCAATCCAAATTTTACTACCGTGTTGGGTTCTATTCTTCTTTTACTTAGCCAAAGCCAGATGATGCCAACGATAGGTGCAAAAATGATAACAAAAAGAGAATTAGCTGCATTATTTACGCCATTAGGATCTAGACTAATTACCCCTAACATTTGGTTATTGAGATTGTTTGCAGCAAATAAACTTAGTGATCCGCCACTTTGTTCAAAAAAAGCCCAAAATAAAATTGAAAATATAATAAACACCAACGCCGCGAGTAATTTTTTTCTTTCAATCCATGTATATTTTGTCATTTCATAAAACAAATAGATTAAAGTGGCAGGACCAATGGTATACATAAACCAATCGGTATATTGGGTTTTTGCTACCATGGTCATAATTACTGGGATGATAAAAAGCGATCCTAAGTAAACGGCATATTCGTACCATTTTCTGTTTTTATGATCGTCCTTAAATGGAGAAAGCCCAATAGGACCTAGTTTTTTTTGTGTAAATATAAAAGTGAGTAAACTAATAGTCATCACAATCGCGGCAAAACCAAATGCGAGGTTCCAAGAATAATTTTTTCCAATGGCGATACAAGCATATCCGCCCAGTAAAGCACCTATATTTATTCCTGAATAAAATAACGAAAAGCCCGCATCCCTCCTGTTATCGCCATCTTTATAAAGACTGCCAACCATGGTGGAAATATTGGGTTTAAAAAACCCGGTGCCAATAATATTAAAGCTAATGCCTAAAAAGAAAAATTCTTTTGGGTCAATGGCTAAAATGCAACTACCTGCAATCATTAAAAGTCCGCCCCAGAATAAAGATTTTCTAAATCCTAAAATTTTATCAGCAAATAAACCGCCAATAAAAGTAAAGGCGTAAACAAAAGCTTGCGTAGCGCCGTATTGCAAATTAGCTACATCATCTTTCATCATCAGTTGATTCACCATAAAGAATGTAAGCATACCTCGCATGCCATAAAAACAAAATCGTTCCCACATTTCCGACAAAAATAGATACCACAGTTGCTTTGGATATTTACCTTCAAAATTTTGTATTTGTTCTAGTGTTATCGCTTTATTTTCCATGTTGGTTTTTTAAAATGCGGCATTGGCAAATTGTATTTTTAGTTTAGATATTTGTATTAATTTACTCCTTTTTCTTTCATGATTCTGTTCAGCCATTTAAGCATGGCAAAAATTATAAAAGTGGCAAACAGTAGTAATGCAAAATTTACCCAAAAGAAATTTGCTTTATTCTCATACCCATCCCACATTGTTGCCAATATGCCTGATAATTTATTACCGATTGAGGTGGCCAGAAACCAGCCACCCATCATCAGTGATGTTAAGCGAACTGGACTTAATTTTGATACCAACGACAATCCCATCGGACTTAATAATAATTCCCCAATGGTTACTACGCCATATGTTCCCATTAACCACCAAACACTCGCTTTTTCGGCACCATTATTACAAGCATAAACTGCTGCAACCATTACCAATACAGATAACGCAGAGATAAATAAACCAACTGCAATTTTTGTTGCTGTAGATGGCTCTTTATTTTTACCTCTTAAAAATGCAAAAAATGCAAGTACCAACGGCGTTAATAAAATAACCCAACCTGGGTTTATTGATTGGCTTATGGGCGTAGCCCATAAGGTAGCTGTACCACCATCGGCAGGAAGTTTATCTGCTTGTACATTTTTAAAATAAATCGGGTAATTATATTCCTTAATAACGTTACCTTCTTTATTTTTTTGTAATCTAAACATACCATCGTATAAATCCACAGAATCTTTTTTATAAGTCATATCCTTAGCCTGATTTAATCCTTTAAAGATATCTGCCGCTGTTCCATTCACCTGCCTGTTGGTATAAGATTCTGCCCAGATGGTAAGTGCGGTTCCATTTTGCTTAAATACTGCCCAAAACATTACTACCGACGCAAAAATAGCCAACAAAGCAGCAATAGATCTTTTTTCAGACGCCTCTGCTTTTATATAAAGTGAGGCATAAAAATAAATAACGGGTATGCAAGCAAAGATGAAAGCATCTGTGCTATCCGACCCAAAAATATTATTAGGTATTAACCAGCCAAGGATACCAGAAACTATTGCAGGAATAAATATGGTTACTACAATTTTTGTAAAAGGCATATCTTCTTTTGACATCGCTTTTCTTATATCGCCTGATACATAATGTTTAGTGCCAAGCATAAAAATAATTACGCCCAAGAACATACCAATACCAGCGGCAACAAAAGCATATTTCCAACCCCAAACAATAATAATGGCGGCACTAAAAAAATTACAAATGAAGGCGCCTATGTTGATGCCCATGTAAAAAATATTATAGCCTTCATCTTTTCTATGAATGAATGCAGGTGTATTATATAAATTGCCAAGCAGCGTGGAAATATTGGGTTTAAAAAAGCCATTGCCAAAAATAACCAGAGTCATACTTAGATACAGCATGGGTAAACTATGCAGCGCCATTAGGCAGTAACCGGCACCCATCATCAAGCCGCCGGCAATTACAGATTTACGGTAACCAAAATATCGATCGGCCAACAAGCCACCAATAAATGGGGTAAGAAAAACCAGGGCAATAAAGGTGCCATACAAATCAGAGGCTTCTGAATTAGTCATGGCAAAACCATGCTCAACATTTTTAAGGTATAATAAAAAGATACCGATCATCAGGTAGTACCCAAAGCGTTCCCACATTTCGGAGAAAAATAAATATGGTAGGGCTTTGGGATGTTTAGGGTTATTGCTCATGCTAATCGTTTTTTAGAATGGTAAGTTAAATAAAAAAAGGCGACTGTGAGATCGCCTTTTTAAAAAAAATGAAATGAAATTATCTTACGCCATGCATCATCTTTTTTAATTTAGGTGTAAGCATAAACAGAAGCGCCGAAGCAATGCCGCACAAAACCACAAATACCATAAAAAATTCAAAAAGATTATGAATAGTAAAACCTGCAAAGGTGGGATTGTAGGACCTTATTTGATTTTCGGCAAGTATTTGTAATTGTTGGGCAGATGGGGTTACTGTTTTATCCAACACTGCCTGCAGGTCTATGCCTAGTTCTTTTGCTTTGGTAAATTTATCACCCGTTGCAGGCATAATAGAACCAAGTGTACCTGCCAGCGCATAACCTGATGCATTGGATAAAAAGAACACACCATATAACAGGGAAGTAAATCTTTTTGGCGCCAGTTTACCAACCAATGAAAGTCCTATTGGCGACAGGCAAAGTTCACCAAAGGTTTGAATAAGGTATAACAATATCAGCCAGTGAATGGCCAATAAACCTGAATTGCCAAGGCCTTTTACATTATATGCAATGATAAAATAGCTCAGCGCAATCAAAGCCAAACCTATGGCCTGTTTAAAAGGCGAAATGGGTTCTTTGCCTTTTGCCCTTAATTTATCCCATAAGATACTGAACGGTATGGCAAAGGCAACTACAAATATCCCGTTAAAGATCTGCACCATGGATGGCGGCATTAACCAGCCAAAAAAGTTTCTGTCAGTTTGGTTATTGGCAATAAAAGTTAAGGATGAGCCGGCCTGTTCAAATGCGGCCCAAAAGAAAATGATAAAGAAGGATACAATATATATTACCAATATCCTGTCGCGTTCCACTTTTGTAATGGAGCCGTCGGAAATGATCAAGCCTGCGAGTGTAAGGCCACTTGCATATATGATGGAGTAAATTACATTTTGACCCGCAAAGTATTTAAACACAACTGCTAAACCAATGAAAGCCACACAGGCCAATACAAGCGATTTTGTTGAAAATGTAGCTTTCTGCGATTCGCCTTCTTCGTAATCTTCAGCTACATTTTTTGATGGTAAGCCACCAATGGGCCGGCCTTCAGGAGTTCTTACATACTTGTCTTTTAGTAAAAAGAAAGTTGCCGTACCAATTAACATCGCAATAGCCGCTGCCAGGTAACCCCATTTAAATGCATAAATATCTCTTACACCGTTTGCATCAACCACATCACCTATTAAAGGACATATTAACTGGCCCAAAAATGCACCTATATTAATACCCATGTAAAAAATGGTGAAAGCAGTATCCAGTTTATTTCTTTCGGCCTTTGGATACAGGTTACTAACCATACTGGAAATATTAGGCTTGAAAAAACCATTACCCAGAATAATCACCCCCAATGCTATGTAAAGTAATGTTCTGGCAAGTTCCAGGTCAGAACTGAAAATAGATGCACTGAAAAACAAAAGCATTTGCCCTGAGGCCATCAATAAACCACCAAGCATTATACACAACCGGTTACCCAAAAAACGGTCGGCAATAAAACCTCCCAGCATGGGTGTTAAATAACAAAGACCAAGAAATCCTCCATATATAATAGAAGACTGTTCTTCGCTCATCATTAAAGCGTTAACGATAAATAACGTTAATATGGTACGCATACCATAAAAGTTAAACCGCTCCCACATTTCGGTTCCAAAAAGAACCCATAACCCTTTGGGGTGACTTTGTTTTACTGCTTGTTCACTCATGATTTGTAGTTTTTAAATGCTTGTTAGATGGTTTAGTTGCCCAAAATAGTGAAATTCTGTGGAGTTAAACCAAATTGAACATAGCTATTTTTAATCGGCACTTTAAAAAAACGGATATGTTGGCGACGTTCTTAAAATATATTGTGAAATAAGAATTTAGAATTTTAAATTCGCTCAGCATTTGTTCAAGCACCATTAATTCAATTTATTCATGAACCTACTTTTGATTGGCTCCGGTGGGCGGGAGCATACTTTGGCGTGGAAACTTACCCAAAGTCCGCTTTGCAGCCAGTTATTTATAGCACCAGGCAATGCCGGCACAGCATTATGCGGAACTAATTTACCCATTTCAATTTCAGATTTTGATGCTTTGGCGGCAGCCTGTAAGCAACATAATATCGATATGATATTGGTTGGCCCCGAGGAACCGCTGGTAAAAGGCATTTATGATTTTTTTAAAAATAATCCCGATTTACAAAATATAAAAGTTGTGGGGCCATCAAAAGAAGCAGCACAACTGGAGGGCAGCAAGGCTTTTGCCAAAGCTTTCATGCAAAGGCATAATATACCTACTGCTGCTTACAAAGAATTTACATCAGATAAATACATCGAAGGTGTTGAGTACATCAAAACCCAATCGCTGCCCATTGTTTTAAAAGCCGATGGGCTGGCCGCTGGTAAAGGCGTATTGATTTGCCAGAGCTATCTGGAAGCCATGGCCGAATTTGAACTGATGTTGCTATGCTCCAAATTTGGTGAGGCCGGAAAAAAAGTGGTGATAGAAGAATTTTTAAGAGGGATTGAGTTAAGTATTTTTATTTTAACTGATGGTAAAAATTATGTTTTATTGCCCGAAGCCAAAGATTATAAAAGAATAGGAGAATCAGATACAGGACTTAACACAGGCGGTATGGGTGCTGTTAGCCCGCTGCCTTTTGTGACAGATGAATTTTTGCAAAAAGTAAAAACTAGCATTATTGAGCCAACCATCGCTGGATTTAAAAAAGATAAATTAGATTATAAAGGCTTTGTCTTTTTAGGTTTGATGAATAATGATGGCGAACCTAGCGTAATTGAATATAATTGTCGCTTGGGCGACCCCGAAACAGAAGTGGTAATACCTAGGTTAAAAAATGATTTGGTACAATTACTGACCGCAACTATAGAACAGCGCCTTAATGAAGTCACTATTGAAACAGATGATCGAGCTGTTGCTGCTGTTGTTGCCGTTAGTGGAGGGTATCCAGGAGATTATATTAAAGGAGAAATTATTCATGGTCTACAGGAATCTGTTTTACCAGGTAGTATTGTATTTCATTCTGGAACAAAAAAAGAAGGGGATGCCATTGTAACTAATGGGGGGAGGGTATTAACTGTAACCTCATTTGGAAAAACAATTACCGAAGCAGTTGAACAGTCCAATTATATGCTAGAGAAATTGTACTTTGAAGGCATGTATCACCGTAATGATGTTGGGTTTGAATTTAAAGAAAGTTGATTTTTGTAATTTAATTCTTCCTTTTAGGGGCATACAAAACAAAATAAACAATTTCCATTGCTTTAAAATTAAGCAAAATTTGTAAGTATAAATTCTTTGTCAAAATAGTCCAATGTAAAGTATTCTGTAAAATGTTGAAAAATAAAGAATTTGCGGTTGTTAATTCAAATAATTTCCACCAACTTTGCCTACGTAAATTAAAATTCTCTTTCACATAAAACGATATGGGCCTTTTTAACTTTTTTACACAGGAAATAGCAATTGATTTAGGTACAGCAAATACCCTCATTATTCATAATGACGAGATTGTTGTAAATGAACCTTCTATAGTTGCACTAGACAGGAATAATCCAAAGAACATTTTAGCAGTGGGTAAAAAGGCATTGATGATGCATGAAAAAACCCATGAAAGCATAAGAACTGTTCGTCCGCTTAAAGACGGTGTGATAGCTGATTTTAATGCAGCCGAACTAATGATTAGGGAAATGATTAAGTTAATCTATCCTAAAAAGCCATTATTTGCACCCAGCTGGCGTATGATGATATGCATACCTAGCAGCATAACCGAAGTTGAAAAACGTGCTGTTCGTGATAGTGCTGAGCAGGCCGGAGCAAAAGAAGTTTATCTTATTCACGAACCTATGGCTGCAGCTTTAGGTATTGGCATAGATGTAGAAGAGCCGGTTGGTAATATGATTATTGATATTGGCGGAGGCACTACAGGCATTACGGTTATTGCACTTGCAGGTATCGTTTGCGATCAAAGTATTCGGATTGCAGGTGATGAGTTCACTGCAGATATTATGGAGGCACTACGTCGTTATCACAGTTTATTAATTGGTGAGCGTACTGCCGAGCAAATTAAAATACAAGTTGGTTCCGCTATGAAAGATTTGGAAAACCCACCTGATGATATTCCTGTTAATGGCAGAGATCTGGTAACGGGTATTCCAAAACAAGTTATGGTTAGCTACCAAGAAGTTGCTGAAGCTTTGGATAAAAGTATATTTAAAATAGAAGAAGCCATTTTAAAGGCTTTAGAAACAACACCTCCAGAACTTGCATCTGATATTTATCGAAGAGGCTTGTATATCACTGGTGGCGGTGCCTTGTTGAGGGGATTGGATAAAAGGTTAAATGCAAAAATTAAATTACCTGTACATATAGCCGATGATCCTTTAAAGAGTGTGGTAAGAGGTACTGGCATTGCTTTAAAACATTATGATAGGTATCCTTTTGTAATGAGATAACATTTTAATGTTAAATATTTAATGTTGTATTTTAAATACAGCACCAGATTTTTAGCAATAAAATAACTTAAAGTCCTTAATTCAATATTTTTAATTTAATATTTTAAATGTTCTTTCTCGGGTGCGTAATATTTTTCTTTTCATTCGTCGGTATTTTAATTTAATCTTGTTTCTTTTGTTACAGGGGTTTAGTATATATTTAATTATTCATTATAGCAATTATCACAAAGCCATATTTAGTGAAACAGCAAATCAGCTTACCGGCAAGGTTAATGATAAGTATAGCCAGGTAGAATATTATTTTCAGCTAAAAAAAACAAACGACTTTCTTCTTAAGGCTAATACACAACTGTACAATAAATTAAAAGCCAATTTTCAGTTTCCAGACACAACTAGCAATTTTCTTATTGATTCTATTAAAGTAGATTCAATGGAGCGTTTTAGAAAGTATCGTTATTATGCTGCTAAAGTGGTTTATAATTCAGTAGCTGCACAAAATAATTTTATTGTATTGAGCAGGGGATCTGCTAATAATATTAAAGAAGGAATGGGTATTATTGATATCAATAGTGGAGTAGTTGGTATTGTTACAGAAGCAAATGCTGAGTTTGCTGTTGTAATGAGTTTGCTACATAAAGATAGCCACTTGAGCGGTAAATTATTAAAGGGTGGCGAAACAGGAACATTAAATTGGGATGGTAAAACACCTAATATTATTTCATTAAATGGAATTGCAAAAAATGCGAAAGTAGCTATAGGCGATACCGTAATTTCTAGCGGTTATAGTACCAGCATACCTAAAGGAATGATGATGGGTATTGTGCAGGAAGTGAAATCTGACAAAAGCACTAATAATTTTTTAATTAAATTTAAATCATCTGCTAATTTTTATAATCTTGAATATGTGTATGCTATAGATAATAGCCAAACTGAAAGTATAAAAATTATTTTAGAAAAAGTAAAACAAAAAACCCAGTAATTCTGCTATTAAAAAATGAATTCACTTGTAAAAAATATTATTCGTTTTTCATTATTTATTTTAGTACAAATATTTATACTAGATAAAATTCATTTACACCAAATGATTACACCCTATATTTATTTTTTGTTTATTATTTGGCTTCCTTTTCGTTTAGGACATACACAGCAATTACTTATAGCATTTGCATTAGGGTTTACCATAGATAGTTTTCGTCACCACCCTGGATTTCACACAGCTGCTTGTTTGTTAATAGCCTACATTAGGCCTTTATTGATTAATCTTTTCAACCCTCAGGAATTTGCCGATAGTAATTATGAAGAACCATCGATAAAAAGTATGGGGGGTATTTTACCTTATATTATTTTTATTGGGGTACTGACTTTTATACATCATGGCTGGTTATTTTTATTGGAAGCATGGCAGTTTGGAGATATTTGGTATTTTTTAGTAAAAACATTATTGTCAACTGTTTTAAGTTTGCTATTAATTTTAATTACCGAATTATTATTTACCCGGCAGCAAAAATTTAGAACTAACACAGTTTAAAAGCACGCAGTAAGTAGCAGGCAAAAAGTATAAAAAATTAAAATCGTAAATCAACCTTGTCTGTATTTAATCAATCAAGAAAAAATGTTATCCTGCTGGTTTTTACCGGCATGTTTGTAGTTATTTTCCTGCAATTAATAAATCTGCAAATATTTTCTTCAAAATATAAAGTAGATGCTGATAATCAGGGTACTTTTCGCAAAGTTATTTATCCTGATCGTGGTATCGTTTTTGATCGCAAGGGGCGATCTATTTTACAAAACACAGTTATTTATGATTTAATGGTTATCCCTGGTAAAATAAAAGATACTGATACCGCCACCCTATGCAATATTTTAGATATTGACTTAACCGAATTTAATAAAAGAATAATCTCCGCTATCATAAAAAACAAAAGCTATCGAGCATCAATTTTCGAATCTATGCTTAGTAACGAAAAGATGGCTAAGCTTAATGAAAATTTATACAAACTTGCTCCTGGTTATTTTATGCAAGAACGTTCAGTAAGAGATTATCCTTATGATGCAGGAGGTAATATTTTTGGATATTTAGGCGAAGTAGATTCTAATATTTTAAAAAATCCTATATACGAAGGTTATGTAATGGGTGATTATATAGGGCGCACAGGGTTGGAAAAAACCTATGAAAAAGTTCTGATGGGTCAACGTGGCATAGAATTTTTATTAAGAGATAATAAAAATCGTATAACCGGACAGCTTGAAGATGGGAAATTTGATACTGCTGCTATTGCAGGTAAAAATATGTACACTTCTATTGATATAGAACTGCAGGCACTCGGCGAAAAATTAATGCAAAATAAATTAGGATCTATTGTAGCCGTTGATCCAAAAACTGGGGGTATAATTGCTATGATAAGCAGCCCCACTTATCAACCCAAACTATTAACAGGTGCAGAAAGAAAAAAACATTATGCTGCATTATTATTGAGTCCCGCACGCCCATTATTTAATCGTTCTGTTAGCGCAAGCTATTCACCCGGATCTACCTTTAAAACGCTACAAGCATTGGTAGGGTTGCACGAAAAAGTAATAACAACTTCTTTCACTGTTTCTTGTTCTGGTGCATTTTATGGTTGCGGTTCGGGCAAACCTATGAGGTGCTTAGATTTTGGAACTTTTGATTTAAGAAATGCAATTAGAATGAGTGACAACACTTATTTTGCTACCGTAATGCAACGTGTTATAACAAATCCAAAATACCCCAGTCAGGATAGTAGCTTAGCAGTTTGGGATAGATATATGTATGCATTTGGATTAGGGCATCGGCTTGGAATTGATGTGCCATCAGAAAGGCCTGGCAATATTCCAACCCCTAAAGATTTTAATAAAATTTATGGAAAAGGAGCGTGGAATTATTGCAATTTTAGATCAGTAAGTATTGGACAAGGAGAGGTAAGTACAACACCTATTCAAACAGCAAATGAAATGGCATATATTGCTAACAAAGGCTGGTATATTATTCCGCATTTAGTTGATTCAATTGAAGAGGGCGATAAATTTAATCTCTTATCAAAATATAAAGAAAAGCATAGCGCAATGGATATACCCGATAGTATATTTGATGTGGTACAAGGAGGCATGCAGGATGTGGTTGATAAAGGAACTGGCGCTGGGGCCAAAGTGCCAGGGATTGTTATCTGTGGAAAAACAGGTACCGTAGAAAATTATTACAGAGGTATAAAACAACCCAACCATGCTTTCTTTTGTGGCTTTGCTCCAAGAGATAATCCAAAAATTGCTATTATGTGCGTTGTAGAAAATAGTGGCCGCTTTGGGGGTACCTATGCAGCACCCATTGTTGGGTTAATGATTGAAAAATATTTAAACGATACAATCGCTAAATCAAGAGAAGCTATTGTAGAAAAGTTTACCAAATTAAATTTAATACCACCACGTATTTATAGTGAAATGAAATCAGTTGACTCTCTATTACATAAAAAAGATTCAGCATATTTAATTGCCAAAGGATATATAAAATTAATACGAGAGGGAATAGAAATGGATGTGACTGATGAGCAAGAAATTTTAGATCAAATTAAAAAAGAAAAAGAAAACGTAAAAAAGAAACAACAACAAAAACAAAATAGCGATAGTAAATTAAAAGTTAAGCCAGAAGCAATTTTATCAACAGAAAAAAAGAAACCAGAATTAAAAGATTCAATCAGATAATCTAAAATTTAGGTTCAAAGCTAGCTGCTTTAAAAATTATGTATTCAAAAAATCTAACCATATCAAAAGGAATAGATTGGCCGATGGTTTGGCTATATGCCTTTATTGTAATTTTTGGAATTATTTGTATTTATTCTGTGGAGTATAAAACAACAGATAATTTTATACAAACTCTGGTTGGATTTAAGAAAAATTACAGTAAACAACTATTCTTTTTTGCCGCTTGTGCTGTGTTAGCTATTTTTATTTTATTAACTGATAGTAAACTCTTTACCGCAACATCTAATATCTCTTACCTTATAGGTATTTTATTAATACTGGCAACATTTATTGTGGGTAAGGAAATTAAAGGATCTAAAAGCTGGATACCACTTGGTTTTATGAATTTACAACCAGTTGAACTTTGTAAAATATTTACCGCTCTAGCATTGTCTAAATATTTATCAATGCCTGAAACGGATTTTAAAAAACCTAAGTCGCAAATAATTGCTGCAGCCATCTCATTTGCTCCATCTGTGCTTTCTATACTACAGGGCGAAACAGGATTAGCATTGGTTTATTTTTCTTTTTTAATTCCCATGTACCGCGAGGGCTTACCTCCTGGGTATTTAATTGCTGGTGCTTCCATGGCTGTTTTATTAGTCGTTTCACTTTTATTTGAGGCCAAAACTTTACTAATAGCATTTACAATTATAGCTATTTTATTTTTTTATTTTAATCGTCGCAGAATAAAAAGAAATAAACAGATATTATTAATTATAGTTGTTGTATGGAGTTTTAGCTCAATTTTTGTTGGAGCTATAGTGCCCTATACCTTTAAAAATGTGTTTAAACAATATCAAGCAGACAGAATTTTTAGTATGGTGGGTGTTGATAATCCTTTTGCAGATGAAATAATAAGCGATATGTCTGTAGCAGAAGAACAAAAAATCAAACAAAAAAAGACGGAGCAACAAAATTATAATGTAAAACAGTCTAAAATTGCTATTGGCTCGGGTGGTTTTTTTGGAAAAGGGTTTTTAAAAGGAACTCAAACTCGAGGCGATTTTGTACCCGAGCAACATACCGATTTTATTTTTACTTCGGTAGGCGAAAATTTTGGTTTTCTCGGCAGCGGATTATTAATGTTTTTATACCTTATTTTTTTATTGCGCATTATAAGAATTGCGGAACGACAACGAAGTACTTTTAGTAGGGTGTATGCGTATTCTGTTGCCGGCATCATGTTTTTTCATGTGGCTGTTAATATTTGTGTAACTATTGGTCTAGCACCAGTTATTGGTATTACATTACCCTTAATGAGTTATGGAGGCTCCTCTCTGTTAACATTTACTATTCTCATTTTTGTATTGATTAAACTAGATGCAGATCGCCAGATGGTGTTAAGATAAATGCACTGGCAGCATTTTATACTGTTGCTAAATTTTTTTTACCCTACTCGTTGTTCAACATCGTATCTTAAGAAACGGCACTTGATGTAGATGCACTTTGTTTACTTGCTTTGTGTGCAGGAAACCACGCCGCAATAAATGAAATGGCGGTTGCTGTTATAGCCACTAAAACAAAATCGAAAGCAACTAATTTTACTGGAAAATAATCCAATAAAAAAGAACCCCCTGCTAATTTTATAATTTTAAATTTAAGTTGAGCGAGGCAAATTATAGTAGCCATAATAATACCTGTAATTGTGCCAATGCTACCTAATAATAAGCCCTCGCTTAAAAATATTTTTAGAATACTCTTTTCGCTTGCTCCCATACTTTGTAAAACGCTAATGTCTTTTCTTTTTTCAAGCACCAACATGGTTAATGCACTTATCATATTAAATGCTGCAATAATAAGTATTAAAGTTAGCACACCATAGATGGCCCATTTTTCCAGTTTCATGGTATAATAAAGACTGCTATTTTGTTCGTATTTGGTTTGTATTTTATATTTTTTCCCTAGTAGTAATTCAATGCTGTTGCTCGCATTTTCTGGATCAATATTTTCTTTAAGCTTTATTTTTACTGCACTATATTCATGTGTAGTAAAACCCATCTGGCTTTTTACAAACCCAATATTAGTAATTGCATATTTATCATCAAACTCTTGCTGAATAGTAAATGAACCCGAAGGCTTTATAAATCCTTCACTTAAAGATTGTAACGGATCATTATTAATGCTATTTCTTCTTGGCAAAATAACGGTTAATTCATCTGCCGGATATGCAGGGTCAAAATTTAATGCAGCTGCATACTGAATGCCCGAACCAGTCACTAAGTAAGGATTTTCGGCTGTGCCCGTAAAGTACTTTCCTCTAGTTATTTTTTCGGCAACCCGAGTAACTTGGTTGTAATTATCATCAACACCCTTTAAATAAATAACTGTTTGGGCATCAAAGTTTTTAAGTAGGGCTTTTTCTTCAGCAATTAAAGAAAAAATGGCAACAGAGGGTTCTTTGTTAAGAGAGGCAATTTGTTCAGCAGAAAGTATGAAAGTTTTTCCGTTTGCTGGTAAAATTTTAATATCCGAATAAAATGTAGAGTATAATGATTTAACCAAATCCTCAAATCCATTAAAAACACTTAGAACCAAAATTTGACAGCAGGTAGCAAAAGCAATTACACCTACCGTAACCCATGCAATAATATTAATGGCATTGGCGCTTTTTTTTGCTTTAAAATATCTCCAGGCAAAGATTAAATACATGATTTTTAGTTCGGCGTTTTTAGTGCTTAGTTTTTAGTTTGTTGTTGTAAGCGCTTAATTAATGCTAGAATAAAATAGGCAAACTGCAAACTAAGTACTTATTATTAGTAACTAAACCTCACCATCCTCTTTCTTAATATCCTTAAATATCTTATCCATTTTATCTACATAATCTAACGTGTCGTCTATAAAAAAAATAAGTTTGGGCATACTGCGAAGCTGGTGGCGTACCCTGGAGGTTAATTCTTTTTTTATCTCCCAACTCCGTTCTTCAATTTTTTTAAGGGCATCAAAACTATCTGTAACCTTAAAAAAGCTTAAATAAATTCTTGCTTCATACAAGTCGGGCGTAATTTTTACCGAGGATATGGAAACCATTCCTCCATCTATCATCGATAGTCCTAATCGTTGAAAAATATCGCTCAATTCTTTATTAAGTAACCCCGCCACCATTTTCTGTCTTTTACCTTCTACCATTTTGTTTATGCTTTAATCACTGTAAAATTAGTTACTTTGCCCATTCTATTCAGAATTATTACGCATGAAAAAATATTCAAGAATTTTTACATATTTAAAGTCGTACAAAACTTCTATAGTTTGGTATTTTATATCCATCCTACTTTCCATTATTTTCTCTATTATCTCTATAGGAATGCTAGTCCCTTTTATGAACATCATTTTTGGGGTAAAACATTCTATAATTCCAGAGGTATCCAAAAAACCTGACTTTGCAGTTGTTCATTGGTTAAAAGAGCAATTAAACCTATTAATTAATACCAACGATTCCTTTCATGCATTGGGTACAGTTTGTATACTAATCATTTTATCGATAGCATTAAAAAATTTATTTTTATACTTATCCTACCGTGCTATGGGGCCAATAAAAAATGGAATAGTTAATCGGTTTAGGATTGATATGTATGACAAGATATTAAAACTACCCATTGGTTATTTTACCGAACAACGTAAGGGCGATTTGATGAGTCGCATGACTAATGATGTAAGTGAGGTAGAAAGCTCGGTTGTTGGTACATTAGAAGGGTGGGTGAGAGATCCTTTAACGATAATTATTAATCTTTTTGTACTATTCTCCATTAGTCCTATGCTTACAGGATTTATACTTTTATGTATTCCTATTATGGGTTTTGTAATCGGACGATTGAGTAGATCCTTAAAAAAACAATCATCAGAAGTGGCTGTAAAGGGAGGCGAAACTATCTCTATAATTGATGAAACTCTTGGAGGGTTAAGGGTTATTAAAGCTTTTAATGTAGAGGCGGTACTGCGAAATAAATTTTTAAATACCAATACTCAATTATTAAATGCAAGAAACCGAATTGGCTTCAGAAGAGATCTTGCTTCTCCATTAAGTGAGATGATGGGAGTGGCTATTTTTTCTGGTATTTTATGGTTTGGTGGCCGACTAGTTTTAACTGGTGAACTTGGGTTGGATGGCGCTTTGTTCCTTGCTTACATGGGGATGTTTTACAATGTTATTGACCCGGCTAAATCAATATCTACCGCTTTTAGTAATATGCTAAAAGGTGCTGCAGCCATTGATAGAATAGAAGAGGTTTTAAACGCACCAGTTACCGTAGATGAAAATCCAAACGGCAAAAAATTATTAGAGTTTAAAGAAGGAATAGAATTTAATAATGTAGGATTTAGTTATGATGATGTGGTTATATTAAATAACATAAACTTAAAAGTAGCAATAGGAAAAACAGTTGCTTTGGTTGGTAGCAGTGGTGCAGGCAAAAGTACACTGGCCGATTTACTGCCTCGTTTTCATGATGTAACTAACGGTACATTACTTGTTGATGGGATAAACATAAAAGAGTATTCGTTGCACTCCTTACGAAGTTTGATTAGCATTGTAACTCAGGAGCCCATTTTATTTAATGACACCATTGCTAATAACATTGCATTGGGAATGGATAACGCCACCCTTGCTAAAATTGAACAGGCAGCTAAAGTAGCTAATGCACATAACTTTATTATGCAAAAGGAAAATGGATATGATACTAATATTGGTGATAGGGGCAGTAAACTAAGTGGTGGCGAAAGACAACGTATTACCATTGCAAGAGCTGTGCTTAAAAATCCGCCTATATTAATTTTAGACGAGGCAACCTCATCATTAGATACTGAAAGCGAAAGATTAGTACAAGATGCAATCAATAATTTAATGAATAATCGTACTTCATTGGTTATTGCCCATCGATTGTCTACTATACGACATGCCGATGAAATTATTGTTTTACAAAAAGGAGAAATTGTAGAAAGAGGAACCCATGATAGTTTAATTGCACAAAATGGGTTTTATAAAAAATTAGTGGATATGCAGGAAGTAAGGTAATTTTTTAAACAGCGTTTACACGAATTTGTTTAATTAAATAAGAAGAGAATGAAATGCATCATTCTCTTCTTATTTATTCTAAAACCCCAGCTTTAATATTTAATAAGGGGCGATTTTTATTTAGATGATCCCATCTTCGCTTCAATACTTAACGTGGCATGTGGCACAGCACGTAAACGGGCTTTATCAATTAACTGACCAGTTACTCGGCAAATGCCATAAGTTTTATTTTCTATTCGCATTACCGCTTTTTCTAAATGATCAATAAACGTGTTCTGGCGATTAGCCATTGTACTCAACTGCTCTCTTTCCATACTCATACTTCCATCTTCCATCGTCATATAACGCGCATCATCATTATCGCCTCCCATTTCGTCCTTACGTGTGATAAGCCCCTGTAAATAACTTAATTCTTTTTTAGCAGATTCTAACTTACGTTGTATAATTTCTCTAAACTCATTTAAATCTGTATCATTATAACGAACTAAGGGAGCACCTAAATCATGCTTAGGCTTGTCTAATACAGATTTAGTAAATTCAGGCTGGTATTTACGAGATGTTTTAGTATTTATTTTTGGTAAGACAACAGGTTTTGCAGGAACAATTTTAATGTCTTTTGCTTTTTGTGGTGACTTTTCTTTTAGCTTTACAATAATTTTTTTTGACGATTTTTTAATGAAAATCGGGTTTAATATCGACTTTTTTACTTCAATCTTCTTAATCACAGGTTTTTTTTCGGACTTTTTTGGCGCAGCTTTAATTACAGCTTTTGGTGCTTTTTTTGCCAAAATTGCCTTTTTTTGTACTTTTTTTATGGGGTTTAGTATCTTTTTTACTGATTTTTTAACAACTGCTTTTCGGACTGATTTTTTAGCAATCTGTTTTTTGGCAATTGGTTTCTTGGTAGCCGCTTTTTTAGGAGTTGCCTTTTTAGCCGAGGCCGATTTTTTAGCCGGAACAGGTTTTTTAACGGTTTTTATAACCTTTTTTGCTGCTGGTTTTACTGTTTTGCCCTTTTTAACTGGGATTTGTTTTTTTGTAGCCATACTAATAACCTTTTTTAAGTACGTTCACTTGTAATATAACATCATTCACTTCAATCTCAATTCCATCACTTATGGCTGGTAAAAAAGAAAGCGAATCTGCCAAAATTTCTGCGCAAATATAATCTTTATATTCAATTATTGACGATTGTAACACAGCATTTTCACTTACCGTCACATCTATACGGTCCGACAGGTTAAAGCCACTATCTTTTCTAATGTTTTGAATTCGGTTTACAAACTCCCTCGCATCCCCCTCTTTTTTTAAATTATCAGTAATTACTATATCTAATGCAACTGTTAACATGCCTTTTACAGCAACTTCATAACCAGGTATCTCATCAGCAGAAATCTCCATATCCTCTGCATTAATCATTATTGGGTCTTCTCCATTAATCAGATAATCGGGGTTAAGAATATATTCATTTTCAAGAACTTTGTTAATGGTTATATTATCAAAATTTGTAATTAACTCTGCTGCCCACTTCATTTTTTGCCCTAGTTTTTTCCCCAAAGTTTTAAAATTAGCTTTTGCTTTTTTCTTAATAAAATCGTTTTCGGCGCCTAAAATATCTACTTCTTTAATATTGGTTTCGGCTTTAATAATATCTTCAACCTTTTTAATGCGTGCTGCCATAGTTAAATCTAAAGCCGGAATAAAAACTTTTTGTAATGGCTGTCTAACCTTAAGGTTTACTTTTTTACGTAATGACAATATTAGGGAAGATATATCCTGTGCCAATTCCATTCTTTTTTCTAAATCAATATCAATTACAGAATCATTAAACTTTGGAAAATTAATGTGATGAACTGATTCATTATTAAAACGATTAGAAACACTATTTAAATTATTGAACAGCCAATCTGCAAAAAAAGGAGCAACTGGCGCCATCAGTTTACAAAGCGTTTCCAAACATTCGTAAAGTGTTTGGAAAGCAGAAATTTTATCCTGCTCGTATTCGCCTTTCCAAAATCGGCGACGACAAAGACGTACATACCAGTTACTTAAATGCGCATCAACAAAATTTTCAATGGCACGGCCTGCTTGAGTAGGTTCATAAGCATCAAAATTTTCTTCTACCGTTTTTATCAATGAATTAAGTGAAGATAATATCCATTGATCAATTTCTGGTCTGTCTTTAACTGGGATATAATTTTCTTTAAAAGCAAAGCCATCTACATTTGCATACAGCGCAAAAAATTGATAAGTATTATATAAAGTACCAAAAAATTTGCGTTGTACTTCTTTAATGCCCTCCGTATCAAATTTTAAGCTATCCCATGGCGACGCATTGGTAATAAGATACCAGCGTGTAGCATCGGCGCCAAAAGTGTCGATGGTAACAAAAGGATCAACCACATTGCCCAGTCGCTTACTCATTTTGTTTCCGTACTTATCCAATACCAAGCCATTACTCACTACTGCTTTATAAGCAACACCTTTTAACTCGCCTGATGCAGGTGGGTAAAGTCCGTTTTCTTTTAATTTTTCTTCTACACTATCTTTTAATAAAGCTCCAAGTGCATGTAAAGTATAAAACCAACCTCTTGTTTGATCTACGCCCTCGGCAATAAAATCGGCAGGATAACTTTTAGCAAATGTTTCTAAATTTTCAAAAGGGAAATGCCATTGCGCATAAGGCATCGCACCACTATCAAACCAAACATCAATTAAATCAGGTACCCGCTGCATGGATTTGCCTGTATTACTTACTAAAGTAATACCATCGACATAAGGTTTATGTAAATCAAGAACACCACCGTGTAGGTAATTTTTATTTGTTTCGCCACCTAAAATTTCGCCAGCTTTTTTTATTTCTTTATGGAGTTCTTCAATTGACCCAATACATTTCTCTTCTTCCCCATCTTCTGTTTTCCAAATAGGAAGTGGTGTTCCCCAAAAGCGACTACGACTTAAATTCCAGTCAACCACATTCTCTAACCAATTTCCAAATCGGCCAGTGCCGGTATTTGCTGGTTTCCAATTAATAGTTTTATTAAGCTCCACCATTCTGTCTTTTACAGCTGTGGTTTTAATAAACCAGGCATCAAGCGGATAATAAATGATAGGCTTATCTGTACGCCAGCAATGGGGATAATTATGTTCGTATTTTTCTACTTTAAATGCCCTGTTTTCTTTTTTAAGCTTTACGGCGATGTCAACATTTACATCCACATAATCCTTTTCATCCTTATAGTTTTTCACATAGCGATTACTGAATTCGCCCACCCCTTCTAAAAATTTTCCTTGCTTATCTACCAACGTTAAAATGCCTAAGTTATTTTTCTGCCCTACTTTAAAATCATCAGCACCAAAAGCAGGAGCGGTATGCACAATACCCGTTCCATCTTCCGTGGTAACAAAATCGCCAAGAACAACTTTAAAGGGGTTTGCACCAGGTGTTAGTTCCTGTATTTTTTCTATCGTATTTGCTTCCGAAGAAAGTAGTTGTTCGTATAATAATCCTTCTAATTCTTTTCCTTTAAATTCAGCAAGAATTTTCCAGGGCAATAATTTTACTTCGGAATTGTAATTTTTGAAATCGCCGTTTTCGCCTTCGGATTTAAAATATTTACTTACCAATGCTTTTGCAAGTATTATATTATTTGGTAGATGGGTATAAGGATTAAATGTTTGTAGCATCACATAATCAATATTAGGACCAACGGTTAATCCAAGATTTGAAGGAAGTGTCCACGGTGTAGTGGTCCAAGCCATTAAAAACGCTTCTCCTAAATTTCCCTCCAAAGCGCTGTTTTCAGACTCAGCAATAGCAGAAAATATTTTAGCAATAGAAGGGTGCTGCTTAGCTTCTCCTTGTAAGATCTTGGTTACACGAAACATAGCCACTACACTAGTATCTTTTACATCTTTGTATGTTCCCGGCTGATTTAATTCGTGCGATGATAATCCTGTACCTGCAGCAGGTGAATAAGGTTGAATACTTACACTTTCATACAAATATCCCTTCTTATATAATTCACTCAGGCACCACCAAAGGGATTCTATATAATTATTTTCGAAAGTAACATAAGGTTTTTTTAAATCTACCCAATAGCCCATTTTTTGTGTAATGTCGTCCCACTTATCTTTAAATCGCATTACTACTTCACGACATTTTTTATTATAATCTTCTACTGATATTTTTATACCAATATCTTCTTTGGTAATACCCAATTCTTTTTCAACTCCTAATTCAATAGGTAAACCATGGGTATCCCATCCGCCTTTACGTTTTACTTGAAACCCTTTCATCGTTTTATAGCGACAAACTAAATCTTTTAATGTTCGGGAAATTACATGATGAATGCCTGGCATGCCATTAGCACTTGGTGGGCCTTCGTAAAAAACAAAAGAAGGCATGCCTTCACGTAATTCAATACTTTTTTCGAAAGTATTTTCCTTTTTCCATTTAGCGAGTATCTCTTCGCTTATAGATGGGAGGTTTAATTGTTGATATTCTGTGTATTTGCCACTCATATATAAATCTGTAGTTCTTTTTTGTCAATCCATTAAATAATATTATCAAACACGGTCCTTAATTAAGTGTGCAAAGGTAGTAAAATAGCGGTGTTCAATAATAAGGTCTTTCGGATTAACTACAACTTTAATAACAAAATATAATTTATACTAATTTAAATAAGGTCAATATGGATATATCTTTACGCTATTTTAGAACGGGCCAAAACTAAACAAATAAAAAAGCACCTACATGGCTGTAGATGCTTTTTTATTATTTATAAATTCAATCTATTAAAATACTGTTGTGCCATTTGCTTGGTAAGTGTATCTAAATCGATAAATTAATCGAAGAGGTATAGGTCCTATAAACGCTTCATAATCTACAGCTAACAATTCCATTTTTACATAAAAATTATTTGCTGTACGAAAAATAAATGTTTTCCCTGCCTTAGGGGCAAAGGATCGGGTTACTGGATTATAGTCGTACCAGCTACCATCCTTTATTCCTTTTTGAGAAGTGGTGGTATCATATGCATAGCCGGTAGAAGGCGCTGCTGTAACTGCAGTATAAATATTATTTTGTAGAATCGCCCCTGCATTACCAGGGCCGAAGGCGTTACTGTTTAAAATAAATGTAGTAAATCTTAAGCCAAAATCCCATGCTAAGGTGGCACTGTCGCTATTGGCTACAATGGCGCCATTTTTAAAACTAAAAAATGCAAAGGGGCTACTTGAGCTAAAATTAACTTTTAAGGAGTCTGTTTTTTCGATAGAGGTAATTGGTGGTGTAGTCGCATTTCTTGTACAAGAGCTAAATGCAATAATAACGCTGATGGCGGCAATCATACTGGCTTGAATCATTTTTTTCATTTTGTTTATTTTTTGTTTTCTTCGCCCAATTTTAGGCTCAAGTATAGGTTTAAAATAGTTGTTTAATGTTTATTTTACAATTTATTAAATAGGTTATGCCCGGCAGGTTAGGTAATCTGTCTTTGTCTTTGTGGTTTAATAAATTTTCGACACCCGCCTGTATTTCAAATCCAGATTTAAATAATTTACTGATGGCTGCATTTATTAAAACATATCCGTTTACATACTCGCGATCATCATCTAAAATATTGTCACCATTAATATCACTATAACCAAATCGGCCTCTATAATTTGCCCTTATATTAGCCAACCAACCCTTTTCTTTTTGAAAATAAAAAACTTGTAGGTTAGCTGTATGTTTACTGCGGTTAAATAACCCTTCATATTGATCTTTTGTAACATAACTACTCAAGTAGGTGACAGGGTCTCTTTTTATGATCTCTGCATTTTTAATTCGACTTAAAATATTTTTATCTTTAGCATCTAGGTATTGATAACCTAAATTAAAACTAAACTGTTTATTTATTGAATGGGTTACTGTTACATCATAGCCCTGTGTAAAAACAGTATTGATATTTACGTAACTGTAAATTGCCTGCCCATTTAGTTTGGTGAATGGCAAATTGTAGCGATCTATAAGATTATTGATATCGTTACGAAAAACATTAATAGCAAAATGGGTTTTATTATGCAAGGCATATTTGCCACCAATGTTAATGCCAATTGATTTTTCTGGTAATAAAGTATGATCACCAAGAAACCCATTAATGTTGATGGACTGATCAATTTGTCCCTGTTGCTTTAGCTGTAACAATCCGTTTGATAGTTCATTGGCTCCTAATAAGGTGTAACCAACAAGAGAATTAGTGAAATATAAAAACTGCTGCCTAAAATCGGGCGCCTTAAATCCAGTACCTATCGACCCTGCAATACTTAGGTGAGGGGCTACTTTATAAGCTAATGCCAGCTTAGGGTTAAGCTGTATGGCATATAAGGAATGCTTATCCATCCTGCCCCCAATGGTTATATTTAATTTATTCTTCAACAGCCATTCTTTTTGTAAAAAACAATAAAAGGCATTGAAATATTTTTTGTTTGAATAACGATCTGCTTCAATGGTTTCGTAATTATAACCAATGCCTGTAATCATTTTTTGATTTCTTTTTTCCCCAATTTCAATCTGTATTTCAGGTTTTACTAAAAACTGATGCAAGAAGTTTTTGTCAAAAAGTTGCTTATCCGTTTGTAAAAAAACCTCTGCATTGTTTTGATACCCCGTTAGGTATAACCTTGAAATAATTTTTAATTTATTAGAAAAATTATAAAATAACTGATTATTAAATCCTCCATCTATTTCTTTACTATCACCATCAACAGCAACTGGCAGAGACCCTGTGAAAACTAAATAATTATTAAACTGCTTTTGTGTAAATAATCTAGCCGAAGACTGCCATTGTATTTTTTTGGTAAAATCATAAAACAGCTTTACGGAAAACGAATAATTTAAAAGGGGGTCAATAGTTTTTCCGTAAATAGCGTTATCTAAATCATAACCACTACTGCTGTACCTGTTTGCAAAAAACTGTAGAGCAAGCTTATTTTTTATAATGGTTTGATTAGCTGTAATACCCCAGGTATTATTACTCGCTTGATTTAGTTGCAGTATGGTTGCATTGTTTTTTGGTTTTTCGGTAATAACATTTATAACGCCTGCCAATGCATCTGAGCCATACAAACTAGTAGCAGGACCTTTTATTACTTCTATTTGCTGAATATTACCTACAGCAATTCTTCCTAAATTTAATATTCCTGCATTTCTTCCGGTAAGTGGTTCGCCATCCATTAATATTAATGTGTAAGCTGGATCAAGTCCCTGTAGTTGAATACCACTTCCAAATGGATTTGGATAACCTTGTAATGATTGACCCAAAGGGTTATCTGATAAAATTAAACCCGTTTGTTGCTGTAAAATATCAATTAGTTTTTGTGAACCCGTTTGCTGAATAAATTTTTTACTAATAACTTGAATGGGAAACGGAATATCTTCAATGCTTTTTTCAGTACGAGTAGTTGTTACTGTTACTTCATTAATTGTTTTAAGCTCATTAAAGCCTGTATCATGTATTGCATTTTGTGCAAATGACATATTGATCATGCTTGCAAAAACAAAAAGGAATAAAATAATATTTTTTTTGATGATTGTCATTTCTGAATGCGAAGTTTATTCAGAAGTATTTTAGAATTATCATGGAATTGTCAAGATATTAAATAACTGTTGAATATCATTTTGTTTTACCAAATGATGACAGAATACATGATATAAATCAAACTAGGTACTGACGAAGATCAGCACCTAGTTTAAAAAATAAATTCATTAAATAAACTGTCTAAAATTTTGCTCCAACAGAAACGAAGAATGTGCTTCCATCAGATGGTAAAGCCCCCGGGCCGGGATAACCACCTGCACGACGGGTGAAATATTTTTGGTTACCCAAATTATTTATACCAGCTTTTATATTTAGTTTGGCTGAATATTTATATACAGCAGTTAAATCAATAACGGTATAAGATGGTATTAATCCGTTTTGTGCATTTGCTGAAACTGCAATGGTATTATTTGCATCGGCATAAGATTCATCTACATAACTTAACTGGCCTGTTAAACTAAGTTTGTTGTAGGAAATAGTCATTCCTGTTCTGATAATATTTTCAGGAGCATTCTCTACTTTTTTATTTTTAAGATTGGTTTCTACTAATTGGTTGTCGTTGTTTTTTATAATAAGTTTTAAGTTACCATATTTAGCATCTGTGTAACTATAACTTACAAAAAAACTTGCATCAGCCTTAGTTGATTTGCTAAAAGCTTTCATCGGGCTGAATTCAACCAGTCCTTCAAAACCCTTGCTGCTGCTGTTTCCAATATTGGTACGGTAATTATAAAAACTTCCGTCTGTTCTTTGTTGTACAATTGTGCCAATGCGGTTATTGTATTGCAGGTAATAAATTCCGACATCAAAAAATAAATAGTTTTTTAATTTACCCCTGTAACCCAAATCGGCATTGTAGCCTATTGCATCTTTCAAATCCTGATCAATAACATCCGTTGTTGGTGGTGCAGTTAAGTCAGCAAATTGCACAGGTCTGTAAGCTTGTGTAATGTTAGCATATATTTCTGTAGTGTTGCTTGTATGAAATTCGGCACCAACTCCGGCGAGCGCAAAACCTCTTGATTTTTTTTGATGCTGTAAAATATTTTCTGTACCTGTATTGGTAAATCCATTTCTGCCGCTGGCATTACCGGTAATGTATTCATAACGAATGCCGGGTATAATTATAAAATTTTTTGAAACCCGAAAAATATTTTCGGCAAAAACAGCTACATTTGTTGTTTTAAAATCTATATCCTTGTTCCATATTCCATCCGATAAAGTCATATCATAATTTCTTGCTGTTGTGCCTTTGCCATCCGATGCATACCGGAAAGTACAACCGTTGTAAAATCTGACTCCAGCAGAAATAGTCTGTTTTTTATTGAATAAATTATAATCAGTTATAAAACGGGCCTCCATTCCTGCATTTCGGTATTTATCAGCGTTAACGTTTCTGTTGTTATACTGAGTGGTAGTTTTATTGATGGTATCTGCAATTATAATTCCTTCCGAAGGAATATAACCAACACTATTCCTATCGCCCAATATGCTAAAGAATTTTACGTTTAACCTTGCATGCTCATTAAAATCGTAATTGGCAATTAAGGCAGCAGTGGTCCAAGTAATATCAAACCAGTTTCTGCTGCGGAAACTTTGTTTAACATCCAGTTTAATTTGTGTATCTGTTAATCCGCCGGGTTGTTGGCTGCGGATATGAGAAACCATCAACTCAGCAGTTAATGATAATTTTTTATTTATGCGGTAGGTGAATGTTCCAAAACCTGAGTTGGTAAAATATTCGCTGTTCTTTCGGTATCCATTCGCATTTCGGTGATCAAGAAATCCATAGTAATGATATTTTTCGCTTTCGCCACCAACAGCATTATAACTGTTGAATAAGCCATTGCTTCCAACCGTTTGTTGCGTTTCAAACTCAAATTTTTTATTTATTTCACTACCGTTGCGTAAAATATAATTTACGAATCCGCCAAACTGGGGGCCATATTGCAAAGCACCCTGCCCTCGTACAATTTCAATACGTTGCACTGCCTGTAATTGGGGATTGTAGTAGGCCTCGGGATATCCAAATGGATCTGCTGAAATATCATAACCATTTTGCCTTACATTAAATTCCCAACTGCGGTTAGGGCTAAGTCCTCTTGCAGCCAGCCCAATTTGAATACCACTGCCATCACTTTCCCAGATATGCATACCGGGTACTTTGGCAACTATCTGCCGCATATCGTTTGTTACTACATTGCCTTTTACATTATCTAAAACGATCAATGCATTTTTTTTGCCGGCATAAATGGAAGTGCCAACTATTTCGGGCAATTGCTGAATATCACTTTTACTGTAACGGCCTACTACAGTTACGTCGGGTAAGTATTTATGATTTGGTTCGGGTGAGTCTTTCTGGAAATTGTTTTTAACCTGTGCGGTTAATGATAAACATGAACTCAACAGTAAAATTGAAATGTAGAATATTTTCACCATCTTTTTTTAGATGGCAAAATTGCAAGCATTAAAAATTACAAGGTTATAGAATCGGGAAATCTATTTACGTAAAAAGGAAAACTAACGTAGCAACAATTCACAAGGCTTAATGCCCGTGTGCTTTTTAAAAGCAGTAGAAAAATGGGAGATAGATGAATACCCCAGCAACATAGAAACTTCTGTTACACTCAGGCCTTTATCGTACAATAAGTATTTGGCATGTTCCATTCTTTGACTTTGATAAAAATCAAAAATAGTGGTACCGAAAATTTCTTTAAAGCCTTTCTTTAAATAGCATTCATTGATGGCCACCTTGCGGCTAAGTGCTTTGATGGTAATGGGTTCGCCAATATGCTGCAATAAAACTTCACGGGCTTTAATGATCTTTTCCCGATCTTCGGCATTTTGTAAAAACTTGCAGCTAAATTCTAGATCTTTATCCTCTCCCAACATGCAATCCATGCTGTATAATAATAATATTTGCGTTTGTGCGTTGATGAAAATATTTTCTCTGGTATCTGAATACGTGTGATTTAATAATGATTCAATAGCATTTCTAGTTTTATTACACAATGGCAATTGCTTAGAAAAAGATAGGTTGTGTTTAAAGGAAAGTACATTTTCTGTTAAACTGTTTTCAATACTGTTATTGGTAAACTGGCTTAGGTAGTTTGGTTTAAAGCTAAAACTCAATACATCTATACTATCTACTTTTTCAATACACCTTTTACTGATGTTTAATTTGCAAAAATTACATTCTGTTTGTTTTTGTTTGCAGTAAACATTTCCGCTTACGCAAAATTTTAATTCGAGGTAATTGGCGGCGGGGTTGTCTTTTTCAATATGGTAGATGATGATGCCCGTATCATCAATACTCCATTGCGACTGTTTTCTATAACGATTTATGGAATAATGCACCGATCCTGGCACTTTACGATCAATATGAAATAATACATCCAAATCCTCCTGTAACAGTAGTTGCTTGTGTGCAATAGTTAATATATCTGTCTGCTCCTCCATAAAAATTAGCCACAAAGGTACAAAGGAATGTTTAAACTTATAAGAGCAAAACGTGGATGACATTTCTTTAACAAATTACCAGTTCTTTAGGTTGTGTTGCATTAAAATATACACTATAATACCTTTAGTCTTTATTTAATTTATCCCCTAAAAAGCATAAAATTTTTGGCAAAAAGTCAACCCAAAATAAACCCTTAATTATTACCTCAAACGCCTGTTTTTTCATACCTTCGCCTCAATATTGATTTTAACTATTAAAAGAGATTTAGCATAACCATATGAGTAAAGAATTAGACTCCATCCCAAACCCCGCCAATACTGCCTACGGCGCAGATAGTATACAGGTTTTGGAAGGCCTAGAAGCCGTTCGTAAAAGACCCGCCATGTATATTGGCGATATTGGTGTAAAAGGACTCCATCACCTAGTTTATGAAGTGGTAGATAATTCCATAGATGAAGCACTTGCTGGGCATTGCAAAAATATTACCGTAACTATCAATGAAGATAATTCTATTACAGTGGAGGATGATGGTCGGGGTATTCCTACTGGTTTGCATACCAAGGAAAACAGAAGTGCCTTGGAAGTGGTGATGACTGTTTTACATGCTGGTGGAAAATTTGATAAAGACTCATATAAAGTCTCAGGAGGTTTGCATGGTGTTGGCGTAAGTTGTGTAAATGCATTGAGTAGCAAATTGCATGTTGCGGTTAACCGAGATGGTAAATCTTTTGAACAGGAATATGCAAAAGGTATTCCTCAGTATCCAGTAAGGGAAACCGGATCGTCTGACAAGCATGGTACTACTGTGCATTTTTGGCCCGATTTGTCTATTTTTATTACTAGCATCTATAATCGCGAAATATTAGAAGCCCGCTTAAGAGAGCTCTCTTTTTTAAACAGAAAAATTAATATTAATATTATTGATCTGCGCGAAATAGATGATGATGGTAAATATTATACAAAAACTTTTTATAGTGAAGGCGGTATTGTGGAGTTTGTGGAAATGCTCGACAAAAATGCTAATCGTAATCCTTTATTGCCTACCGTAATTTATTGCGATGGACACGATGTGACCAGTAATGTAATGGTAGAAGTAGCCATGATTTATAATACGGGCTACCAAGAACATTTATTCAGCTATGTAAATAATATTAATACTATTGAAGGGGGTACGCATGTTGCTGGTTTTCGTCGTTCTATAACCCGGGTTTTTAAAAGCTATGGCGAAAAAGAAGGCATGTTTGAAAAAGCGAAAGTAGAAATTGAGGGGGATGATTTTAGAGAAGGATTAAGTGCCATTATTTCAGTTAAAGTGCCCGAGCCTCAATTTGAAGGTCAAACCAAAACCAAACTCGGTAATAATGAAGTAATGGGAGTTGTAGATTCTACTTTAAGTAGAGTATTATCTGCTTTTTTAGAAGAAAATCCCAAAGATGCTAAAACCATTATTCAAAAAGTAATATTGGCAGCACAGGCAAGGGCAGCTGCAAAAAAAGCAAGAGAAATGGTACAGCGTAAAAGCGTACTAACCGGTGGTGGACTACCCGGTAAATTAGCAGATTGTAGCGAAAAAGATCCCCACCGTTGCGAGCTATATCTTGTAGAGGGAGATTCTGCAGGAGGTACTGCCAAACAAGGTAGAGACAGAAGTTATCAGGCTATACTTCCGTTAAGAGGTAAGATTTTGAACGTAGAAAAAGCAATGGAACATAAAATTTATGATAATGAGGAGATCCGTAATATGTTTACAGCCCTAGGTGTAAAGATTGGTACTCCCGAAGATCCTAAAGCTTTAGACTTATCAAAACTTCGATATCATAAGTTAATCATCATGACAGATGCCGATGTGGATGGAAGTCATATTGCTACTTTGATTTTAACTTTTATTTTTCGCTATATGAAAGAACTGGTGGAACAAGGGTATGTTTATATAGCTCAGCCGCCTTTATATCTTGTTAAAAAAGGAAAAGATCAATCCTATGCCTGGAACGATGAAGAACGTAAACTTCTTATTAAACAATTTGGGCAGGGTAAAGATGAAAGTGTAAATACCCAACGATATAAAGGACTAGGAGAAATGAATGCAGAACAACTTTGGGAAACTACCATGAACCCAGCAACAAGAACCTTAAAACAAGTTACTATTGAAAGCTCTGCCGAAGCAGATAGGGTGTTTAGTATGCTGATGGGAGATGAGGTTCCCCCACGCAGGGAATTTATAGAAACACATGCAAAATATGCTAAAATTGATGTGTAAAAATCATTTTTTAAGCTAAAAGCTATTTTTTAAAATATTATTTTATCACAATTTGTAAGGGGCTTTTAGCCTCTTTTTTGTTATTCAAGTAGAATAGGTTAAAAAAACTCCTCTTTTTTTTATTAATAGCTAAACTATTGCCTGTTAAGTCTTTTAAGCTTATTTTATTAGTTGATCACACTTAAATATCGGTGTTTATAAGTATAGAAATTAAAATTTTATAATGGGGATAACCATAGGCACTTAAGCTAATTTAAAGGGAAATCAAGCTGCGTTTTTTTGCTAAAACCAATATTTATTGTAGCTTGTACTCTATTAATAAGAAGAAATTTGCCTATAGGTGAATTCTTACACCCATATTTACTAACCATAAATTAATTAAAATGTCAAAAATGTTAACAGCCTATTGCATGAAAACAAAGGAAAAAAATGTTCCAATGCAGGATGCAGTAATAACTAAAACTTCTCGTGGAGGCTATATGGCCCAAGGTAACGATGGTAAAGGTAATAAAATGACTACCATGCTTAGCGAAGCTACCGCATTGGAAGCTGTTAAAAACGGTGTGGCAAAACAAGCCTGGTAAGTTTAACTAAAAAATTAATTAAGGTCGATCGGCGCAAGTTGAACGACCTTTTTTTTGTTCATATATCCTAGCATTGCTTTCTAACTCAAAACCTATGCGGAGGTATAGTTAGTTCAGGTAACAACAAATTGATATAGTCGTGTAGTACCTTTCGCAATAATCTTATCATCATTTAATATTCTTTTGCATTTTATCTAAAAATAAAAATAACTCATTCATTGTTTTTATCTCCTGAACAACCAATATACCATTTTTTCCAACTTGTTTTAACTTTCCTTTATTGGTGCCAGTTTGTAAAAAAAGTAAAACTCCATTAAATGTTTCACTTTGAAAATAAGGGGAGTCGGGATTACTTACAAAGAAACATTTGAGGGTATTATTTTTCAAAAATATTTTTTCGAAACCTAGCTCTACAGCAATTTTTCTGCAACGAACAGTTGTAAAAAGATCTTCAACCTGTAAAGGTATTGGCCCAAATCTATCTATCATTTCTGTATAAAAAGCAGTTAGATGTTCTTCATTTTCGCAATTATCCAAACGGCTATATAGGGATAATCTTTCGGTAATACTTTCTACATAATTGTCGGGTATTAATATTTCTAAGTCGGTATCAATACTACAATCTGTTACAAAATCATCCTGTTTTGCAATTTCTTCCTTATATAATTCTTTAAACTTTGTTCGCTTTAATTCTCGTATGGCTTCATCTAAAATTTTCTGATACATTTCAAATCCAATTTCTGCAATAAATCCACTTTGTTCTCCACCCAACATATTGCCAGCACCACGTATATCAAGATCTCTCATTGCAATCTGAAATCCACTACCCAAATCGCTATACTGCTCAAGCGTACTTAATCTTTTACGACTATCAACAGGCAATGTGCTCATAGGCGGAGCAAATAAATAACAAAAAGCTTTTTTATTACTACGGCCAACCCTTCCCCTAAGTTGGTGTAGATCGCTTAACCCAAATTGATGTGCATTATTAACAATGATGGTATTTACATTAGGTATATCCACCCCGCTTTCTACAATATTAGTGCAAACTAGTACATCATATTTTTTATCCATAAAATCTAGGATGGTATCTTCCAACCCGTCACCATCCATTTGACCGTGGGCATAGGCTATGCTAATATCCGGACAAAGACCTTGTATAAATTCCTTCATTTCTGGTAATCCATTTACTCGATTGTGAATAAAAAAAACCTGCCCGCCCCTTTCGGTTTCATAATATATAATATCACGAATAACATCTTCATTAAAAACCATCACTTCGGTTTGTATAGGCTGTCTATTTGGCGGCGGCGTATTAATTATACTTAAATCCCTTGCTCCCATCAAACTAAATTGCAGCGTTCGTGGTATAGGTGTAGCGGTTAAGGTTAAGGAATCGACAGTTGTGCGCAGTTGTTTTAATTTTTCTTTTGCAGCTACACCAAATTTTTGTTCCTCATCAATAATCATTATCCCCAAATCTTTAAACTTCACATCTTTACTTAGTAATGCATGGGTACCAATGATGATATCAATTTTTCCTTCTGCAACTTTTTGTAAAGTTTCTTTTTTTTCTTTAGTCGATTTAAAACGATTTATAAAATCAACCGCAACAGGAAAATCTTTTAAGCGTTCACCAAATGTTTTATAATGCTGATAGGCAAGTATAGTTGTAGGCACTAAAATAGCAGCCTGTTTTCCATCGCAACAACTTTTAAAAGCTGCACGTATTGCAATTTCTGTTTTACCAAAACCAACATCACCGCAAATCAAGCGGTCCATAGGGGATGGTTTTTCCATATCTCGTTTTACATCTTCTGTTGCCTTGCCCTGATCTGGGGTGTCTTCATAAATAAAGCTGGCTTCCAACTCGGCTTGCATGTAATTATCCGGGGCATGTGCAAATCCTTCCTGGCTTTTTCTTTGAGCATATAGTTTTATTAGGTCTGTGGCAATATCCTTTACTTGTTTTTTTGTTTTGTCTTTTAATTTATTCCAAACATCACTACCTAGTTTATTCATTTTGGGTATAGAGCCTTCTTTACCACTATACTTTCCTATTTTATGAAGTGAAGAAATATTTACATATAATAGGTCGCCATCTTTATATTGAATACGAACGGCCTCCTGCATTTTACCATTAGCTTCTATCTTTTGTAATCCACTATAAATCCCCACACCATGGTCGATATGTGTTATATAATCTCCGGGTTGTAATTCCCTCAGCATTTTTAAAGTGAGCGCTTTGTTTTTGCTAAACGCCTGCTTTACTTTGTATTTGTGATAACGTTGAAAAATTTGATGATCGGTATAACAAATCGATTTTAAATCATCATCAATAAATCCTTCATGAATGGAAATTGGAACTGGAATAATATTTATTTCTGATTTACCATCGGCGCCTGTGGCAAGATCAGTAAATATTACATGCAATCTTTCTAGCTGTTTAGGGTTTTCGGCAAATAAGTAAATATTATATTTTTTCTCTTCGTATTCTTTTATATTTTTTATTAAAAGGTCGAAATTTCTATTAAAGGCAGGCTGCTCTTTGGTTGCAAAGTCAATACGATGAATATTAGCAGCTGTTAATTTATTGTTTACAAAGTAAGGACTTTTCCCAAACTCAATAATATGGCGCTGGCGAATTTGGGCTTCAATAGTTATAGCGCTTACAAAATCAGTTATTTTTAAATCGCTTCTAAAATTAAGATCGCTTTCCTCATTTTGGATACTGCTAATTCCCAGCTGTCCATTGTTAACTGCCAACTGTAAATCTTCTTCTTCCTGCTCAATTTTTTCTTTTATAAATTCCCAATCGGCACTCCAAATAACTGTGTTTTCTGGTAAAAAATCTAGTATCGAAACTTTCTCTCCTTTATCAAATTGTGTTTCTACATTCGGAATAATATTTATCTGCAATAATTTCCTTTCGCTTAACTGTGTTTCTGGATCAAAGATTCGTATACTGTCTACTTCATTACCAAATAATTCAATTCGATATGGTTTTTCATTACCAAAAGAATAAATATCCAGAATACCACCACGTACCGCAAATTGCCCGGGTTCATATACAAAATCGGTGCGAGAAAATCCATAGCCAATAAACTTTTCGTAAATAGCATTGGCGCTAATGGTATCTCCCTGTTTTATAGAGATAATATTTTCAGAAAGTGTTTTTGGTAACACTACTTTTTCAAATAACGCTTCAGGGTAAGTGATAATGGCACCCACCCGTCCACCTTGAATCGGAGAGGAGAATCGAGTTAAACATTCAGTCCGTAACATTACGTGACTTGGATTAAGGAGTCGATAATTTTTTTTATTTTTAAAAGAGGAAGGAAAATAAAATAAGTTTAATGCATTGGTAATATTCTCCAGCGTATTGTGAAAATATGCCGCTTCCTCCGCATCACGAAAAATAATAAGATGGTTTAATTTAGTGGCCGACGTATGGTTAAACACAGCTGAAACAACAAATGAAAATGCACTTCCATAAAGGCCAAAAAGTTGAATTTGCTGCGGTTGGGATGCAGTAATCCTGTCCACTATTTTAAAACAGCGGGGATCATTTACATACGCTTTCAACAACATGTCCAAATTCATCAGAGAGGTAAAGATAAGCCGAATAAAAAATGTAAGAGGTGTTTATCTTAAATAATAAAAAAGAATACTTAAAAGTATCCTCTATTAATAAATGAGGATATTAATAAAAATTGCTGACACCAATTAATAACAAATACAATCGGTATTCCTTTTTTCGAGAGTGATTTTATTTTATTTTTTGTAGCTTTGCGCAAATATAAATAATGGCATTATTATCGTGGCAAACTGGAAAAGTTATTCGCATTGAATATGAAACAAGCATAACAAAAAGATTTTGGATACAGGTGCCCGAAATAGATTCTTTTGATTTTATTCCAGGGCAGTTTGTAACCTTTGATTTACCCATTCACGAAAAAGCAAATAAACGACTAAGAAGCTACTCCATTGCCTCTTGGCCAGATAATAGAAATATTTTTGAACTAATAATTGTGCGCGATAAAAAAGGAGTTGGTACAAATTATTTATTTGAAGATGTACACGTAGATTCTGAGCTACGTTTTAGAGGCCCGCAGGGAGTGTTTACTTTAAAAGAACCATTTAATGAAGATTTATTTTTTATATGTACAGGCACTGGAATTGCTCCTTTTAGAAGTATGATTCATCATATAAAAAATAAACATATACCACATCAAAACATATATCTAATTTTTGGCTGTCAAACAAAAAACACCTTATTATATTACAAAGAAATGAAAGAACTGGAGCTATCTATTCCGGCTTTTAAATATATTCCTACGCTTTCAAGAGAGCAATGGGAAGGCAATACAGGTTATGTGCATCCCATTTATGAAGCCATATGTGCCAACAAAAGACCTGCAAATTTTTATTTATGTGGCTGGAGCGGTATGGTTGACGAATCAAAAAAAAGAATTATGGATATGGGATATGATAAAAAAGAAATTTATTATGAAATTTATGGTTGATTTTTTCTTCTTTTGCAGCCATACAAAATAAATATGCTTTCTATCATTTCTATTAATGATAGAAATTATACCCTCGCATATGTACATTTTACTCATTTTTTTCATACCTTGTACTTTTAAAAATCATACCACTATTAATTAAATTTCTATGGGTCCATCTTCTATGATTGTTTTGATAATTGCAGCGTTAGCCTTTTCTTCTATTGCAGTAATGATTGCGAAGTTTGTTACAAAATATACCAAGAATCCACAAAAAGGCGAACCTTACGAATGCGGCATACCAACTACTGGTAAAACCTGGATACAATTAAATGTTGGGTACTATTTATTTGCATTAATATTTTTAATATTTGATGTGGAACTTATTTTTCTTTTTCCTTGGGCTGTGGTGGCTAAAAGTTTGGGTTGGTTAGCCTTAATTGAAGTGCTAATTTTCTTTTTTATACTATTTATGGGATTTTTATATGCACATAAAAAAGGGGCATTAAAATGGATTTGATAAAAGGTTTTAAAGTGTTAAATTAAATGACCGAACAACAAAATAAGGCAGTTGATTTTCCTGGTGAAATAAAAGAAATTCCTGGGGGAGGTATTGTTTTGAGTAAACTAGATGATGTGATCAACTGGGCTCGCTCTAATTCGTTATGGCCACTTACATTTGCTACCAGCTGTTGCGGTATTGAATACATGTCGGTTGCTGGTGCTAAATACGACTTTTCTAGATTTGGATTTGAAGTGGCTCGTGCCTCACCAAGACAGGCCGATGTGATTATTATTGCCGGCACCATCGTTAATAAAATGGGACCAGTATTAAAAAGATTATACGATCAAATGGGCGATCCTAAATATGTAATAGCTATGGGCGCCTGCGCTATTAGTGGAGGCCCCTTTTTTTATAATACCTATTCTGTTGTAAAAGGTGCCGATCATATTATTCCTGTAGATGTGTATGTTGCCGGTTGTCCGCCAAGGCCTGAGGCACTGCTGCATGCACTAATATCATTGCAGGAAAAAATAAAAAAAGGAATGACAAGAGAACAAATAAAGTCGAGCATATAATTAGTATGAATAACGAAGAATTGAAAATCAAAATAACCGAACTGCTCCCATCAGCCATCTTTGATGAAACAGGAGAATGGCTTAACATTCATGTTACACCTACAGACTGGTTATCTTTCGCTATACAGCTTCGTAATGATGATTTATTATTCTTTGATTATCTTTTTTGTCTTACTTGTATTGACTGGACCAAACCTGCTGAAGAAAAACCGGATCTTACCATGGTGTATCACTTTAGTTCAACAAAATTTCGGCACCATATTGTAGTAAAATCAAACTTAAATAGTAGTCAACCACAAATTGAAACGGTAAGTAATATCTGGCAAACAGCTAACTTTCTTGAACGGGAAGTGTATGAAATGTTTGGGGTTAATTTTTTAAATCACCCTGATTTGCGGCTGTTGATTTTGCCCGATGGATGGGAAGGAAAAAATCCAATGCGTAAAAATTTTGAAGACCCAATAAATATGATAAAACTATAAACCTCTTCCATCTTTTTTGCTTTAGGTAAAAATACAGAGTAAATAAAAAATTATGTTTTACAAAGCGAGTATTAATGTTTAGAGAAACTGAAATACTAAAAACTGGTTCACAAATCCTCCCCATCAAGCAGAATTTAGAAGGGGCTGGAGATTTTGTAATAAATGTAGGGCCTCAGCACCCTGCAACACATGGAGTATTACATTTGGTTATTACCCTCAACGGAGAAACTATAAAAAAAGTAGAGCCACATCTCGGTTATATTCATCGATCCATAGAAAAAATGTGCGAACGTTTAAATTTTCGTCAATTTATTTATGTTACTAGCCGCATGGATTATCTGTCTGCCCACATAAATAACCATGCTTGTGCAATGTGTGTAGAAAAAGGAATGCAGCTTGAAGTGCCTGATAGGGCACAAGTGATAAGGGTTATTATGGATGAGCTTACTAGAATTGCATCTCATGAATTATGGTGGGGAGCTATGGCTATGGATATTGGAGCTTTTACTCCATTTTTTCACGCCTTTAGAGAACGAGAAAAGATTAATGAGATTATGGAAGAAACCTGCGGCGCAAGATTAACCATGAATTATTACGTTCCCGGAGGTTTAATGGCCGACCTGCATCCAAATTTCCAGAAAAAAGTAAAAGAATTTATTACATTATTTAAATTAAAAATTGACGAATACGACGAACTAGTAACAGGTAATATTATTTTTATAAATAGGATGAAGGGTGTTGGTATTTTATCAAAAGAAGATGCAGTTTCATACGGTTGTTCTGGTCCGGCAGCAAGGGGTAGCAGTGTAAGCAACGATATTAGAAAATTATATCCGTATGCCGTATATGATAAAGTGCAGTTTGACGAAATACTAGAAACTGGTTGCGATTCGTTGGCTAGGTATATGGTAAGAATAAGAGAAATGAAGCAATCTATCCATATCATTGAACAATTAATAGATAATATTCCAGAAGGTGAATTTCAGGCTAAAACAAAAGCCGTTTTAAAATTACCTAAAGGAGAATTTTATTCAAGAGTGGAAACTGCTCGTGGCGAATTAGGCGTTTACATAGTTAGTGAAGGAGCAACAACCCCTTATCGAATAAAATTTCGTTCACCAGGGTTTTCAAACCTGTCTGCATTAGACAAAATGGCTAGGGGAAGTAAGTTGGGAGATTTAGTGGCCATGATGGGAACATTGGATTTAGTAATACCGGATATAGACCGGTAAGGCTCCCTATCTTCTCCCGCTGTGGAGGAAATGGAGAGTTTTGAAGCGAAGACTAAAATATTATTTTGAAGTATTAAATTAATAAACTGGAACGAGGTAATGTGGAGCTTATCAAATATATCGAGTGCAATTCATAATTGGTTGAACCAGACATTCAATCCAACATGGGCAATGATCATTGAAATGTTTATTGCAGGCATTGCTGTAATTGGCTTGTTTGCTTTACTTGGATTAGTATTGGTGCTAATGGAAAGAAGGGTGGCTGCATGGATGCAGATACGCTTAGGTCCAAATCGTGTTGGCCCATTTGGCTTATTACAATCAGCTGCTGATACGGTAAAACTTTTGGTAAAAGAAGGTATGACACCAAATGGCGCAGATAAATTTTTATTCAACCTTGCTCCGTTTATTGCCATGATGGTTGCTATGTTATTGATGGCGCCCATTGCATTTGCAAAAGACTTTCAATTATGGAATCTTAATATTGGAGTATTATATGTTACTGCAGTTTCTTCCATCATGGTTGTTAGTATTTTAATGGCAGGATGGGCCAGTAATAATAAATATTCCTTAATGGGCGCTATGCGCAGTGGAGCACAAATTGTGAGCTATGAGTTATCTGCTGGGTTATCTATTCTTACTATAGTAGTATTTACCGGAAGTTTAAATATTGCCGATATCATCAACGCTCAATCAAATGGTTGGTGGATATTTAAAGGACATATTCCGGTACTCATTTCGTTTGTAATTTTTATTGTCGCGGTTACTGCCGAAACCAATAGGGCTCCTTTTGATTTGGCAGAAGCAGAATCAGAATTAACAGCCGGATTTCATACCGAATATTCAGGGATGAAATTTGCGTTGTTCTTTTTAGCAGAATATATAAATGTATTTATTGTTTGCGCCATTGGCGCTACTTTATTTTTAGGTGGCTGGATGCCTTTTCATATTGGTCATTGGAAAGCCTTTAATCAAGTGATGGATTATATCCCAACCAGTATCTGGTTTTTTGGAAAAACGTTTTTCTTAATATTTGTTATCATGTGGTTTAGGTGGACATTTCCTCGCTTACGCATTGATCAATTATTAAACTTAGAATGGAAATATTTATTACCCATTAGTATGTTTAACCTTTTGCTTGCAACTGCAATAGCTATATTAGGGTGGCATTTTTAAATTGTATAAATGTTTATTGTTAATTACATAAAAGAAGTTTTTGGTGCCATCAAATCACTACTAATTGGTATGCGGCGTACCGGATATTATTTTACGCACCATAAAGAAATTATTACTGAGCAGTATCCCGATAATAGAAATACCTTAGTAATGGCCGATAGATTTAAAGGCGAAGTGGTATTAACACATGATGAGCAAAATGAACACGCTTGCACCGGTTGTACGGCATGTGAACTTGCTTGTCCAAACGCAACGATAAAAATTGTAACAAAATTCGATATTACCCCCGAAGGCAAAAAGAAAAAAGCAATTGATAAATTTGTGTATCACCTAGAATTATGTACTATGTGTAATTTATGTATCGTTGCCTGCCCAACGGATGCCATAAAAATGGCACAAACATTTGAACATAGCGTTTATGATAGAAACGAATTAATAAAAATTTTAAATAAACCCGACTCAAAAATAAGAGCGGGTATAGAATAATGAGTGGATCTACTATTATATTTTATTTACTGGCTGCACTTACTTTAGTGAGTGGGCTACTGTCTGTTATTACTAGAATTATTTTTAGAGCAGCTATCTATTTATTGTTTTCTTTAATTGGAATAGCAGGCATTTATTTTTGGCTGCAATACGAATTCATTGCTGCTGTACAAATCGTTGTGTATGTTGGCGGTATTGTAGTGCTCATTATCTTTTCTATTTTCTTAACACAACAGGCAGGTGAGCTATTACCCAAACAAAAACTAGGCCGACAACTTTTTTCAGCACTGGCAGCATTTTGCGGCTTGGCGTTAGTGATGCTGCAATTAGTTCAGCATACATTTACAACTACAAGCAACACGCCAATAGAACCAACTGTAGCAAACATAGGCGCTCAAATGTTAGGTATTGATCAAAATGGTTTTGCATTGCCTTTTGAGGTAGTTAGTATTTTATTATTGGCTGCACTGATCGGCTGTATTGTAATTGCCCTAAAATCAAAACCAGAAAATAATTTATGAAAATTGTGAAATCTTTTTTTTAAAGACTATTAAAAAAGTCCTCCCCACAGGGGAAGATTTAGGAGGAACTACATGATGCAACCGGGACTATATCATATTTTATTTATTAGTACAGTACTATTTTTTATTGGTGTGTTTGGATTTTTTACCAGAAGAAATCTGGTTACCATGCTGATGAGTATAGAGTTGATACTTAATAGCGTGAACCTTAATTTTATTACATTCAATAAATATGTATGGCCCAATAAGTTAGACGGATTATTTTTTACCATTTTTGTTATTGCTATCGCGGCTGCCGAAGCCGCAGTGGCCATTGCAATTATTATAAATCTTTACCGTACTCATCAATCTATTGATGTTGAAAATGCTGAAGAGATGAAATTTTAAACGCCCCTTATATCTGACTAAAAAGGATATAAAAAGGCACAAATTGAAACAAAGATGAATAGAAAAATAAAATTTAAAATGCTTAATTATAATTGTCGATAATAAATTAAATACTCGATCTCCTTTTTCTTCAAGGAGAGGAAACGAGGGGAAGATAAAATGCCAAACGTAACATATATAGCACTCATTCCACTTCTGCCACTGGCAGCATTTTTAATACTTGGAATATTTGGAAGAAAATATTTTAAAAACACATCAGGTATCATAGCTACTGCTTTATTATTGATCTCTACCTTGCTAGCAGTATATACAGCATATGGATATTTCTTTGAATACGGAAAAGTGGATGGGATCTATCAAAAATTAATTCCTTTAAAATATACCTGGTTACAATTTTCTGAAGGTGTATCAATAGATATGGGTATTATCATTGATCCTATTTCTGTTATGATGCTGGTAGTGGTAACATTTATTTCTTTAATGGTGCACATATATAGTTTGGGTTACATGAAAGGGGATGATCGCTTTCCTACTTATTATGCATTTTTGGGTCTCTTTACTTTTTCAATGCTTGGATTAATTATTTCTTCTAATATCTTTCAGATATATATATTTTGGGAGCTAGTTGGCGTTTCTTCCTTTTTATTAATTGGTTATTATTATGATAAGCCAAGCGCAGTTGCTGCTTGTAAAAAGGCTTTTATTGTAACACGTTTTGCTGATGTTGGATTTTTGATCGGGATATTGATTTTATCCTTCTACTCCAACACCTTAGACTTTAATAAACTTATTGAAAGGTTAACTACACCCGAATCCAACGAATTAAAAAATGCAGTTGCAGCTTCTTTTCTAGGAATCTCTGCATTAACCTGGGGATTAGTTTTAGTATTTATTGGTGGCGCAGGAAAGAGTGCAATGTTTCCATTACATATCTGGTTGCCCGATGCTATGGAAGGCCCAACACCGGTGTCCGCTTTGATACATGCTGCAACCATGGTAGTGGCAGGTGTTTTTTTAGTAGCTAGATTATTTCCTGTATTTTCGATTTCGTCTCCCAATGCTTTAAGTTTGGTCGGCTATGTAGGAGCTATTTCTGCATTAATTGCTGCAGTAATCGCCTGCACCCAAACTGATATTAAAAGAGTGCTGGCGTATTCAACCATGAGCCAGATTGGTTATATGATGTTTGCACTGGGTGTTTCAAAATATGGCGGCGAAGATGGACTGGGGTATACCGCATCTATGTTCCATTTATTTACTCATGCTATATTTAAAGCACTGTTATTTTTAGGCGCAGGCGCTGTAATACATTATATACATAGTAACGAAATGAAAGATATGGGGGGGTTAAGAAAATATTTACCTATCACCCATATCACTTTTTTAATTGCTTGTTTGGCCATCTCTGGCGTACCGCCTTTTGCCGGATTTTTTAGCAAGGAAGAAATTTTATTGGCAGCTTATCAAAATAATAAAACCATTTACTGGGTAGCATTAATCACATCGGGGCTAACGTCTTTTTATATGTTTCGTTTATACTTTTCAATTTTTTGGGGTCGTACAAGGCCCTCTTCTTTTAAGAGGGATTGTGATGAGGTTAAGGGTGAAGGCGGCTTTGTTATGATGCTGCCATTAGTGCTATTAGCCTTTGGTGCTGCTACTGCAGGATTTATTCCTTTTGGCCATTTTATTAGTTCTGATAGAATCACATTAGAAAATAAATTTCACCTTATGTTTTCTATTTCACCAGTTGCACTAGGATTAACAGGAATTATTATTGCCATGTGGATGTATAAAAAAGAAAATAATAAACCCGAAAAATTTGCAGCAATGTCTAGTGGTTTATATAAAGCGGCTTATCATAAATTTTATATTGATGAAATTTATATATTCATTACCCAAAAAATTATTTTTAATCTGATAGCAAGACCGACAGCTTGGTTTGATAAAAATATAGTGGATGGTATGATCAATGCAACTGGCGAAGGCACAAAAGAAATTTCAGAAAAAATAAAAACATTTCAATCAGGAAAAATACAGCAATATGCGATCTGTTTTTTGGTTGGATTAATAAGTTTGGCTTTACTGTTTATTTATGTATGGAAATAAAAAAATAAAAAATGTTTAGGTTAAACTCTTTAAGAGGATACATTTTTTATAAATTAAAAAAAGTTTAATAAATACTTCGAAATTTTATAAGCTATAAGACACATTAAGCAAATAGTAGCATGAATATAACATTATTAATATTACTACCATTACTCACTGCAATAGTTATATTGCTGATGCAGAATGCTACACAGGTTAAGTGGGTATCCATGATGGGAGCTACTTTACAGTTTGTTTTAGCTTTTGTTTTATTGTTTTCTTTTTATAAGGAAAGACAGCTAGGGAATACTTCACAAATGTTATTTGAACTGAAATACAATTGGTTCCCTTCTTGGAATATCAGCTTTCATTTTGGTGTTGATGGTATTTCCGTAGCCATGATTATGCTAACCGCTTTTGTTGTTATTGCTGGAGTGCTAGTTTCATGGAATGTTACTAAAATGACCAAGGAATTTTATTTCCTACTCATCTTATTAAGTATGGGTGCCTATGGATTTTTTATTTCGCTCGATCTGTTTATTCTATTTTTCTTTCTCGAAATAGCAGTTATTCCAAAATACTTACTCATTGGTATTTGGGGAAGTGGTAAAAAAGAATACAGTGCTAATAAACTTGCACTTATGTTAATGGGAGGGTCGGCATTAGTGCTAGTTGGTTTGTTGGGTGTTTATTTCTCAGCTTCTATTCACAGCTTCGATTTAATAACTTTATCACTGCTGCACATTCCTATTCAAACACAGCTAATCTGTTTTCCATTATTGTTTGTAGGTTTTGGTGTGTTTACAGCATTGTTTCCCTTTCATACTTGGGTGCCCGATGGGCATTCATCGGCACCAACAGCGGGATCTATGTTTTTGGCTGGCATTTCTATGAAGCTAGGCGGCTACGGCTGCTTACGCGTTGCAACATATATTATGCCCGAAGGTGCAAAAGAATATGCAAGTATAATTATTCTACTATCTGTTATCGCTATTTTATATGGAGCCTTCGCTACTATGATGCAAAAGGATCTAAAATATATTAATGCTTATTCTTCTGTTAGTCATTGTGGATTTGTAATACTAGGTATTGGTATGTTAACCAAAACATCCATTATCGGATCTGTTATGCAAATGGTGTCGCATGGTTTAATGACAGCTCTTTTCTTCGCTGTTATTGGCATGATTTACGAACGTACTCATACCAGGCAAGTTAGTGAAATGGGCGGGCTGCTAAAAAGAATGCCTTTCATTAGCACAGTATTATTTATTGTTGGTTTATGTTCACTTGGACTACCTGGGTTAAGTGGTTTTATTGCAGAGATGACCATTTTTATGGGATCATGGCAACACCCAGATACGTTCAGAAGAGTAGCAACTATTTTAGCCTGTCTTTCTATTGTGGTAACAGCCGTGTATATTTTAAGGGCAGTTACAAAAATATCCATGGGACCCTTAAAAGATGAATTTAAAAACTTAACAGATGCTACCTGGAACGAAAAACTTGCTGCCTTAATTTTGATAGCAGGTATTCTTGCTATTGGCGTGGCTCCTTTCTGGTTCAATGACCTAGTTAGTCCGGGTGCAGAAATAATTATGCAAAAAATTTCCCCGATAACCATCGGAATAAAATAAAATAGGATGATTGAAACGCTCACATTAATGAAGCCTGAATTGATAATAACTTTTATCATTTTTCTGCTCTTATTCATTAAAATAGGGAAGGGTGTAAAAAGTGAAACCATGTTATTGTTGATACAGGTTTTATTGTTGCTGAATTTTATAACTGGATTTATATTTAATTCAGAAGGAAATTTGTTTGATGGCATGTACCAGACTACAGCTATGATGGCACTACAGAAAAATATTTTAAGTTTAGGCATTTATTTAATATCGTTACTATTTGCTAGTTGGTTTAAAAAGAGTGAACATATGCTTGAGTTTTTTATACTCATGCTTTCTGCATTACTGGGCATGTTCTTCTTAATTTCTAGTGGTAATTTGCTGATGTTCTTTTTAGCGTTGGAACTTGCTACTATTCCTGTTGCAGCCATGGCTAATTTCGATTTGGATAAAAAAGTATCTTCCGAAGCAGCTATGAAGATGATTTTAAGCTCCGCTTTTTCTTCAGGCATTTTGTTGTTTGGTATATCCCTAATTTATGGCGCAACCGGTACCATAAGCTTTACAGAACTGCCTTTATATTTGGATGGTAGCCCATTGCAGATTTTGGCATTTTTATTTTTATTTACAGCATTCGCCTTTAAATTATCAATTGTTCCTTTTCATTTGTGGACAGCCGATGTTTACGAAGGCTCACCAATTGCTGTTACTTCATTTTTGTCGGTAATATCTAAAGGCGCTGTTACTTTTATATTTATATCCACTTTATACAAAGTATTTCAGCCAATCAATGAGGTTTGGTATAATATGATAATGATCTTATCTATTGCTAGCATGGTTATTGGAAACTTGTTTGCACTTCGCCAGCAGAATATTAAACGTTTTATTGCCTTTTCTTCTATTGCACAAGTGGGATTTATTTTGGTAGGGATTAGTAGCAATTCTGCTCAAGGCATAAGTTCAGTTGTTTATTTTATACTAATTTATATTTTCTCTAACCTGGCAGCTTTTGGTGTGGCTTCGGCTATTTCGTCACAAACCGGAAAAGAAAATATTAATGATTATAAAGGGCTGTATCAAACCAATCCATTTTTAAGTTTGGTACTGGTATTGGCACTATTTTCATTGGCCGGCATACCACCAACAGCTGGTTTTTTTGGTAAATTATTTTTATTAACAGCGGGCGCATCCAAAGGAAGCTATTTATTTATTACCATTGCCGCGCTTAATATGATTATCTCACTGTATTATTATTTAAGGATTGTGCGTGCTGTTTTTATGGAGAAGAATGAACAACCAATAGAAAAAATTGAAATTGACCTTTCTGCAAAATTTGCATTAACGATTTGTGCGGCAGGTATTGTGTTAATAGGCTTACTAAGCTGGACCTACGATTATATTCAATCATTAAGTTGAGGGTAAAGAATTATAAGTTCAAACTCTTAACTCCTAACTCTTTAAAAATGGCCATAAATAAGAACCACGAATTTGAAGAACTAGATGGCGTTAAATGCGGCATCGTTGAAAAGAATGTGTTGCTAGAACGCTTTATCTTTTTAAAAAAAATTCTAGAGTATAATAAATTTACTGTGGTGGCTATTCCTACTCCGCTACCAAAAGTAGTTGCTGCTCCAGTAATTAATATTGCAGAAGGAGAAATCCCTCCACCAGCAACAGCACCATCAACACCCGAAACTTTTACAATAGGAGTTACAGATTATACCTTTAATACCATCAATGCTATTTTTGGTCGATCACTTAAAACACCTGATGGACATGTGGTAACAATGGCTTATTGGCAGCAGAAAGAAAGCGTTAGCCATGATGAGATTCCTTATTATGAAAACCTAAATTAAAAAAGATGTCCGTCATCAAAGGAATGTAGCCCTTTGTTCGTAGAGAGTTTCGTTGTTTAAATGCAGGATTTTTTCTTTTAAAAATAATTGTCTGATAAACTAAGCTACTTTTTATCCACTTTATGCTAACGCTAGAAAGTATAACGGAAACATTATTATAAGACCCGCGCCTTCCGAATGGCAGATAATATCTGCTAGTTTAGGGATGTCGTTTTTTGACATAATTGTAAATTGGTTAAAGACAGAATAGACAATTAAATTAATAAACGGAGTATTGATTTAATTGAGCAGTAAGACTCATATAAATCATATTTATTTTCTAGGCACATTAATGTGCCTAGAAAATAAATGAAGGTGGCGTGAGTTGAAAATAGTGTATAGATATTTAATAATAAAGACGATAAATTAATGCGGCTTAGTTTTAGCTAATTTTCTCCATCACCAATCTCTTTACATTGCTTAAAGCAATTCTTTCCTGTTGCATCGTATCTCTATACCGGATGGTAACTGTATTATCTTCCTTTGTTTGATGATCAATTGTTACACAAAATGGGGTTCCAATGGCATCCATTCTTCTGTAGCGCTTTCCAATAGCATCCTTTTCTTCATAAAAACAATGAAAAGATTGCTTACAATCATGCATTAATTCTTTTGCAATTTCGGGAAGCCCATCTTTTTTCAATAAAGGCAGAATAGCCAGTTTTGTTGGAGCAATTTTGGCCGGAATTTTTAATACCACTCGACTGTCTTCCGTACCATCTTCTTTTGTCCATGTCTCGTTTTTATAGGCAAGACTAATTATCGTAAGAAATAAACGATCCAACCCAACAGAAGTTTCTACAACAAAAGGAGTGTAATTGCCAAATGGCTTTCCTTCTTCGTTTAAGTCATTATCAAAGTATTGTATTTTCTTTTTACTGTATTCCTGGTGTTGCTTTAAATCAAAATCAGTGCGGCTGTGAATACCTTCCAGTTCTTTCCATCCAAAGGGAAATTCAAATTCAATATCCAATGCAGCATCAGCATAGTGTGCCAGCTTAACATGGTCATGAAAACGCAATTTCTCTGCAGGAATACCCATGCTTTCATGCCATTTTTTTCTTGCGTCTTTCCAATAGCTGTACCATTCTATTTGTGAACCAGGGCGAACAAAGAACTGCATTTCCATTTGCTCAAACTCTCGCATGCGAAAAATAAATTGACGGGCAACAATCTCATTGCGAAAAGCTTTGCCAGTTTGTGCAATACCAAAAGGAATTTTCATTCGCCCAGTTTTTTGCACATTTAAAAAGTTTATAAAAATACCCTGCGCCGTTTCTGGCCTTAAATAAATAGTTTCACTTTCTTCGGCCACACTGCCTATCTGTGTATTAAACATGAGGTTAAATTCCCTTACCTCTGTCCAATTACAAGTTTTACTAATGGCGCATTTAATCTTATTATCCTCAATCAGTTTTTTTACACCAGCATAATCATTGCTGGCTAAAAGAGTGTCCAAGGAGGTTAATAACTCTTCTGCTAAATGGTTATTGCCAGCCGCCAACTGTTCTTCTGCAAAACCCTCAATTAAATGATCAACCCTGTAGCGCTTATTGCTGTCTTTATTGTCAATCATGGGGTCGCTAAAATTATCAACATGGCCACTTGCCTTCCAAGTAGTAGGGTGCATAAAAATAGCCGCATCAATACCCACAATATTATCGTGCAGTTGCGTCATGCTCTTCCACCATTGATCACGTATGTTCTTTTTTAGTTGAGCGCCATTTTGGCCATAATCATACACAGCAGCTAGGCCATCGTAAATTTCACTGGACTGAAAAATATAACCATACTCTTTACAATGAGAGATCAACTCTTGAAAATTATTTGCTTCATTTACCATAAGTTGCAAAGATAAGTAGTGTTGTCAATACTTATAAGTGTATAGTTAAAATCTAGTTAGGATGACTGTTATTGTAATTTTTCATTTTGCTTGTGTCTTTCACTATCTCTTATAGTTTTCTTTTCAAAATTTTTTTCCAACGCCTCCGTTAGGTTCACCCCCGTTTGATTAGCTAGGCATAATAATACCCATAATACATCAGCCAACTCATCTCCTAAGTCTTTTCCTTTATCACTTTCTTTAAAACTTTGTTCGCCATATTTTCTGACCATCAATCTCGATAGTTCGCCTACTTCTTCCATTAAAATACCCAGATTAGTAAGTTCGCTAAAATATTTTACACCAAAAGTTTTTATCCATTGGTCAACATCTATTTGTGCTTTTTGTATAGTCATTCTTAAATTAATTTTAATTTTTAATTATACGGATTCTAATGTCATCCTTTTTCAAATTAATAATTCTTCTTCAAAGTTTATTAATAATACAAGCAATATCCCAAGCTATACAAAATAATTCAGCCCTACTTATCTAATAAGCATAGTAAGTACTAATTAATTATAATAGAATTACTACTTATTTTTACTGTCAATACAAATAGTTACTGGCCCGTCATTCAATAGCATCACTTTCATATCTGCACCAAACTCGCCGGTAAAAATTTTTCTACCTAAATCATGTTCTAATTGTAGAATAATTTTTTTATACAAGGGAATAGCAATTTTGGGTTTGCTTGCTTTAATATAAGAAGGCCTGTTTCCTTTTTTTATAGACGCATGTAAAGTAAACTGACTTATCAATAAAATATCACCCCCCATGTCTTTTACAGAGATATTAGGTACTTTGTTTTCATCATCAAAAATTCGAAGATTTATAATCTTGTTGCTTAACCACACAATGTCTTCATTATTATCAGCATCTTCTATGCCAATTAAAACAAGTAGTCCTGCTTTAATCTTAGCAAAAACATGACTATTAATGGTTACGGAGGCTTTACCAACTCTTTGTATTACTACTTTCATAAATAATATTCATTTTGATTTGGCGGATACAAATAAAAATACCGAACCTAAAATTAACGGTATCAAAAATAAATCATTCAATACATTTTCTTTTTGGCCGATTGTAAACATGGTTAATGCAATAACAATACAAAGTAATGCAAGGAGTAAAAACCTTTTTTTCATTTTTCTTTTTTTATAACTAAGATCCTCTTATTAAAAACCCATTTATTATTAAAGCTACTTTTTACTATTTTAAATAATTGACACTTATTTTTGTTTGCGTGTAAACGAGGATTCATTTTTTTATCAATAAAATAGGCCTAAAACTCACTTCTTTATTGCTAGATACACGAAAAGAGATAGGCTAAAAAAGATCGTCTAAATCTTATCATATAATTATCCCTTTCCCTTTATCCTAACTACCCAAAAAACTAAAAATCCAACAAAATCAACACGTTAGCAAATTCCTGATATTTCCAAGATTATAATCAAATAATTTTTTAAATAAATGGGTAAAATTAGTCAAATCCAATACCATATTGAGTTTACTAAATTATCCACTTTTTTTTCCACAGGTGTTAATATTTAAAGGTTTGTTTCTTCAAGCAATACAAATATTTTCGTTTAGTTAATATCTACTTAACTCAATTAATCAAGCTGCTGATATCTATGTCTAAAAAAACACAACCTACAAAAAAACTGGAGTTCTTACGGCAGTTTACAAAAAAAGGCGTTAGTCCTTTCGATATGTTTGAATACGATTATCGTACATCAATAATTAAAAATCCAACCGGCGAAATTGTTTTTCAGATGGATGATGTTGAAGTTCCAAAACAGTGGAGTCAGATTGCCACCGATATTTTGGCACAGAAATATTTTAGAAAAGCCGGTGTTCCAAAAGAAGATGGTACTAACGGAAGAGAAACCACGATAAAGCAAGTTGCTCATCGTATGGCACATTGCTGGAGAGTGTGGGGCGAACGGTATGATTATTTTGCTTCGTCAAAAGATGCGGAGATATTCTATGATGAATTAATTTACTCCATTTTAAACCAAGCTTGTGTCCCAAACAGTCCGCAATGGTTTAATACTGGCTTGCACGAAGTATATGGTATTACCGGAAAACCACAAGGACACTATTATGTAGATGCAAAAGACGGGCAGTTAAAAAAATCGGCTAATGCATACGAACGTCCACAACCACACGCATGTTTTATTTTAAGTGTAAATGACGACCTGGTCAACGAAGGCGGGATCATGGATCTTTGGGTTCGCGAAGCTAGAATTTTTAAATATGGTAGTGGTGTAGGCACAAACTTTAGTAGCATTCGCGGCGAAGGTGAAAAACTAAGCGGTGGGGGGACTTCAAGTGGCTTAATGAGCTTCTTAAAAATTGGCGACCGCGCTGCAGGAGCTATTAAAAGTGGTGGTACAACAAGACGAGCTGCTAAAATGGTTTGTTTAGATCTAGATCACCCAGAAATTGAAAAATTTATTAACTGGAAAGTTCAGGAAGAAGATAAAGTAGCTGCACTAATAGCAGCAGGCTATCCAAGTGATTATGAAGGGGAAGCTTATAAAACAGTTAGTGGACAGAATAGCAACAACTCTATTCGCATACCAAACTCCTTCTTTAATATTTTAGACGAAGACGGAACATGGGAACTAAAGGGAAGAAGTGACGGGAAGGTGATGAAGAAAGTACAGGCAAGAGAATTGTGGGAGCAAATTACCTATGCAGCATGGCGTTGCGCTGATCCAGGAACCCAATATGATACTACCATCAACGAATGGCACACCTGCCCCGAAGGTGGCCCCATCAGAGCATCTAATCCATGCAGTGAATATATGTTCTTAGATAACACAGCTTGTAATTTAGCTAGCGTAAATCTTCGTCAATTTTTTGATGAAAGCAATAACACATTTAATGTACAAGGGTTTGAACATACCTGCCGCTTATGGACTGTTGTTTTAGAGATATCCGTTTTAATGGCACAGTTTCCTTCTAAAGATGTAGCACAACTTTCTTATGATTATAGAACCCTAGGTCTGGGTTTTGCAAACCTAGGCTCTATGCTAATGGTAAGCGGTATCGCTTATGATAGTGAAGAAGCAAGAGGTATTGCTGGAGCAATTTCAGCTATCATGACAGGGGTTTCTTATAAAACATCAGCAGAATTAGCTAGCTTTTTGGGCACATTCGATAAATACGAAGAAAATAAAAAACACATGTTGCGCGTAATGCGTAACCACCGTGCAGCGGCATACGATGCTACTGATGCATACGAAGGCATTGAAATAAAGCCACAGGGTATCAACGCTAAATACTGTCCTGATTATTTGTTAAAAGCCGCTACTAAGGCATGGGATGATGCAGTACAAATGGGGAAAAAGTATGGCTACCGTAATGCACAAACTACTGTTATCGCGCCAACAGGAACAATTGGATTGGTAATGGATTGCGATACCACAGGCGTTGAACCAGACTTTGCATTAGTGAAATTTAAAAAATTAAGCGGGGGTGGATATTTTAAAATTATTAACCAAAGTGTGCCACAGGCATTGCGTAATTTAAAATATACCGAAGATCAAATTGAAGAAATAGTTGCTTATGCAAAAGGCCATGCTTCTTTAGATAATTCACCATTTATTAATTCTAAAACACTATTAGAAAAAGGATTTATTGAAGAAGATATTACTAAACTAAATAGCGTTTTAGGTGCCGCATTCGAAATTGGCTTTGTTTTTAATGCTCATACATTAGGAGAAACTTGTATGGAACGCCTTGGATTTAAGCCAGAACAATATCATGATTATACCTGGAGCTTGTTGGAAATTTTAGGATTTAGTGACGACGAAATTGAAGCAGCAAACATCTATATATGTGGCACCATGACGGTGGAAGGAGCCCCCTATTTAAAAGACGAACATCTTTCTGTTTTTGATTGCGCTAATAAATGCGGCCAAATAGGAGAGCGTTATATTCATGCTCACGGCCATATTCGCATGATGGCTGCAGCTCAACCTTTCTTAAGTGGTGCTATTTCAAAAACGATCAACCTGCCTAATGAAGCTACTCAGGCCGAAATTGCTGACTCATATCGACTGAGTTGGGAACTAGGTTTAAAAGCCTGCGCTTTATATCGCGATGGATCTAAATTATCTCAACCACTAAGCAACAAAAGTGACAAGAAAAAGAAATTAGACGAAGTTATTAGTGAAGAAAATGCCGCAGCATTAGCCATTGATATTTCTACTATGGTAGATATGGGTAAATTAACCATTGATGACCTGTTAGATGAGATGAATAAGCGCGTACAGAATAGTGCAGATACAACGCTAAAACGCCAATTAGCAATGATTGTAGAACGTAGAGCCTTACCTGCAAAACGCCGTGGATTTACACAAAAAGCAAAAATTAACGGACAAGCTTTGTTCTTACGCACAGGCGAATACAATGACGGTACTTTAGGCGAAATATTTATTGATATGGCCAAAGAAGGTGCTACGATGCGTAGTATGCTTAATTGCTTTGCTATTGCTATTTCAATTGGGTTACAATATGGCGTGCCGCTAGAAGAGTATGTAGAAAAATTTGTTTTCACCCGCTTTGAACCAAGTGGTATGGTTGACCATCCAAATATCAAGAGCGCAACATCAATCATTGATTTCATTTTCCGCTCATTAGCTTATGAGTATTTAGGAAGAAATGACCTCGTTCATGTACTAGATGCACCTGAATTGCAAAACTTAGGCAATGAAGAATGGGATCAAAATACGCCCACTATCGGTGATCGTAAACCAGAACTTAGCGAAGTAAGGGTAATGGGAGCTACAAAGCCTGCTACCCAATCTGCAATAGCGCAGCATCGTACTGCACACAAAAAAGTGGCTAATGGGATAGATGCAGTAAACGCAGCCGCTAAAAGTATGCAAAGTGATGCGCCGGCTTGTAACACCTGTGGGCATATTACCGTACGAAGCGGCACCTGTTACAAGTGCTTAAATTGTGGTAATAGTATGGGATGTAGCTAATCACTTTTTTAATCAAGCACTAAATAAATTAAGGCCACCAAGTAAAAAACTGGTGGCCTTTTTAATACCCTAGCTTATTTTCTATTTTATTTTAAATGTAAACGATACGCAAATGCATTAAATAAATTAGCCATAAAATCGCTAATATGTAGAATTAAATTGAGGTTATCTTTGTCTTATGACATCATCATTTTTTACCTACGATAAGAAAAAAGTTATACAAGCATTACGCTATCATTTTATAAGTCGAAAGGAAATAAAAATATTGATTATTTTTGTGAATGTATTTGCTATCAGCACGGCTCTTTTATTTTTTTTTAAAAAAATATCGCCAGTTGCTTTTTTAACAAGTTCACTTTTATGGTTTTTTTTAATGATCGCGTTTTGGTTTGTAATACCCTATTTGGTGTATAAAAATGCAGAAACTTTTAAAGACCGGTTTAAGGCAATTTTAGGAGATGATGTGTTTAGAATTGAAAATGAAAAATATGGAAGAAGCTGGCACTGGAAAGACTTTAGCTCCTGGATTGAAAGTCCATATTTTTTTCACCTCTATTTTAATAGCCGCTCTTTTTTTATTATACCTAAGGACGCCTTTGAAGGAGATCACGTGCAGGAAACAAGAAAAATATTAAAAGAAAAAATTAGAAAGTAGTATTTTTACGCTTAATTTTTTTTATAACTTTTTCTCCATAATAAAATGCGGTATTGTTACTTCTGTAAACCGATCACCTACTAGCTTATAGCCCAATTTTTCATAAAAACGTACAGCCGTTTCACGGGCATGCATAATTAGTTTTTTATACCCTTTGTCACGGGCAATTATTTCTGCAAAATTAAGCATACTAGCACCAATGCCTTTTCCTTGCTGATTATTTTGTACTGCCATTTGCCTTAATCGTAAACTTTTATTATCGGCCTTAGTAAGTATACAACAAGCCAATATTTTTTCATCATCAAAAGCACCAATTAATATATCATCTTTTTCTTTATTTAATTCATCAACTGTTAAGGATAGCCCCAAGGGCTGCCTTAATATTTCATCCCGCAGCTTTACCATCTGTTGATACTCTTTTGAGCCGTGATCTACTTGTTTTAAAGCCATAACTTACTATATTTTAATACAGGTTAAGGTTATTACAGGCTAATGATTTTACAATATACAATTTTTTTATTTGTAATATAAAAAGCAAAAGTGTAAGTAATATATGTATTAAATATAATATAATTGACTACTAACATGCATAAAACAATGTTTTTTGTATGTTAATTATACTATCTTAATATAGATATTTAGTAAACTTTATCTATTTCTTTATAATTAACTCAAAATGTATATTTTTGCACCCAATACAAACTAAAATTAAATATCATGTCAGACATTGCAACAAGAGTAAAGAAAATAATTGTTGACAAATTAGGAGTAGATGAAGCAGAGGTTACGCTAGAAGCTTCTTTTACTAATGATTTAGGTGCCGATAGCTTGGACACCGTAGAACTTATTATGGAATTTGAAAAAGAATTTAATATTTCTATTCCTGATGAACAGGCCGAAACTATTACTACTGTCGGTCAGGCTAATGCTTATTTAGAGGAACATGCTAAGTAATTAATTTAATTATCACAGGCATTTTATGGTATTAAAACGAGTTGTAGTTACCGGATTGGGTGCATTAACTCCATTGGGCAAAACTGTTGAAACATATTGGCAGGGCTTGACCGAAGGGGTTAGTGGTTGCGATTTTATTAAACAATTTGATTGCAGTAAGTTTAAAACTAGATTTGCCTGTGAGGTTAAAGATTTTGAAGCTACCGATTATCTAGATCGAAAAGAAGCCCGCAAAATTGACAGATTTACCCAATTTGCATTAATAGCAAGCGACGAAGCGGTTAATGACGCCGGTATCAGTAAAGACAATGTTGATGTTGATCGGGTCGGTGTCATTTTTGGGAGCGGCATTGGTGGCATTACCACCTTTTATGAAGAAGTTAGCAATTTTGCTTTAGGCGATGGAACTCCCCGTTATAACCCTTTCTTTATTCCAAAAATGATTCTAGATATTGCCGCAGGACAAATATCTATGCGACATGGTTTTCGCGGTCCAAATTATGCAGTAGTTAGTGCTTGCGCTAGCAGCACAAATGCAATCATCGACGCTTTTGATAACATTAGATTAGGAAAAGCCGATATTATTATTGCTGGAGGTAGCGAAGCTGTTATTAGCTCGCCAGGTGTAGGCGGTTTTAATGCCATGAAAGCTCTCAGCGAAAGGAATGATGACCCTGCTACAGCTAGCAGACCATTTGATAAAGACCGCAATGGTTTTGTAATGGGCGAAGGCGCAGGCGTGTTAATTATGGAAAGTCTCGAACATGCACTTGCTCGCGGCGCAAAAATATATTGTGAAATTGCTGGTGGTGGCGCTACTGCAGATGCTCATCATATAACCGCCCCACATCCTGATGGATTAGGTGCAAAAAATGTGATGAATATTACACTTAAAGACGCAGGCATGAAACCAGAAGATATTGATTATATCAATGTTCACGGGACATCGACTACACTTGGTGATATCGCCGAAACAAAAGCAATACTTAATGTTTTTGGTGATCATGCATATAAATTAAGTATTAGTTCTACTAAGAGTATGACCGGCCACTGCCTTGGTGCAGCAGGCGCTTTAGAAGCCCTTGCCTGCATTATGGCTGTGGTAAAAGATATTATACCCCCAACGATCAATCATTTTACTGATGATCCAGAATTAGATCCAAAATTAAATTTCACTTTTAACAAAGCACAGCATCGTATCGTTAATGCAGCACTCAGCAATACTTTTGGTTTTGGCGGCCATAATGCTTGTGTAATTGTAAAGAAATATGTGGCTTAAATTTTCTATTCCTTATTTTTCTACAAACCTTTTCAAAAATATACATAAAAAACACTTAATTTAAATTGATCTAAATAAGATTAATTTTAACAAAATCATTCGCTCATTTTGCAGTTCATTAAAAACTTTTTTAAAAATAAAAATAAGGAGTTTAAAAAACAACTCACTAATGTATTAGGTTTTACACCCAGAGAAATTACACTATATAAAATTGCCCTAAGCCACCGAAGTGTAAGAGAAGGCGCAGATGAAAATAATGAACGCCTTGAGTTTTTAGGGGATGCTGTTCTAAGCTCTATTGTCGCACACTATTTATTTAAAAAATATCCATACAAAGACGAAGGCTTTTTAACAGAGATGAGAAGTAAAATGGTTAATCGTCAAAAATTAAATGAGATCGCTTTAAAAATGGGGCTCAAAAAAATTACTTTGTATAATAAATTTGATAATGCCCTTAAAATTTCTCAAATATTTGGCAACACCTTAGAGGCATTGATAGGCGCAGTTTATTTAGATAAAGGCTATACTGATACACATAAATGGGTAGAGCAATTTATCATTATGACACATATGTTTATTGATGATTTGGAAGATATAGAAATTAATATAAAAAATAAATTATACGGATGGGCTAATAAAAATGGCAAGGTGCTTGAATTTGAAACATTAAATGAAAAATTTGAAAACGGCCGCAGATTATTTACCATCGGAGCAACCATAGACGGAGAACTAATTGCCGAAGCAAAAGGATACAATAAAAAAGATGCTAGCCAAATTGCAGCTCAACTAGCAGTAGATAAATTAGAACTTTAAATGTTAAAAATTTGGCATTATAGATTTATGTTCGGGTATCTAAAAATAAGTGCAACCAAAATCATTAACCACAAACAAAATATATGACTTTTGGAATTCTTGGAAGTGGAAGCTGGGGGACAGCCATAGCTAAAATATTAACCGATAACGGCAACACAATTTATTGGTGGAATAGGAGCGAAGCTCATATTAAATATATTCAGGAACAGCATCACAACCCCCAATATCTATCCACTGCCTTCTTAGATACAAAAAAATTAAAACTAACTACCAACCTTGCAGAAGTAATCAAAAACAGCGATTGCGTGGTAATGGTAATTCCATCTGCATATACAGATCTAGTATTCCACCAGCTAGATAGAAATATTTTTGTTGGTAAAAAAATTATCTCAGCAATAAAAGGAATTTTACCTGAGCAAAATTTGTTACTTAATCAATACCTTAAGAAAGAATTTAACGTGGAACTGAGTAATTATTTTACTGTTCTTGGCCCTTGTCATGCAGAAGAAGTGGCTGCTGAAAAATTATCCTATCTAACCTTCTCTGGTATTGATGAAAAAACTACACATGATATTTCAATATGTTTTAAAACAAATTATTTAAACATTATCCAAAATAACGATATCTATGGGGTACAGTTCGCAGCAGTGCTAAAAAATATTTATGCCATTGGTTCAGGTATTGCTCACGGACTTAATTATGGCGACAATTTTTTAAGTGTATTTATTGCCAATTGCGCCGATGAAATGGCAGGTTTTTTAAAAAAAGCAGGGATAAAAAATATAGAAGTGGGACACACAGATATTCGCAACCCTGCTGAAGAACATCGGTCAAATAATTATGCTGCTTCAGTTTATCTTGGCGATTTATTGGTTACCTGCTATTCTCTCCATAGTCGTAATCGTGCATTTGGTAATATGATTGGTAAGGGATACTCGGTAAACGAAGTTGAATTAAAAATGAGCATGGTGGCCGAAGGCTATAATGCTACAAAGTGTATCCATCAGATAAACGAAAAAATATTAGCAGATATGCCTATTGCTGATATGATATACCAAATATTATGGAACAATAAATCAGTAGCTGAAGAATTTAGTCGTATTGAACAAAGATTGGTTTAAAAATAGTTATACCTCCTCAAAAAATAAATCAGACGAAATTCGATCAGCAAATAATTTTCCTTCTCTTGTTAAAATAATTTTCTGATTTATTTTTTTTAATTTTCTCGCATCCGCATACTTCATACTTGCATTCAATATTTTAATACATTTATCTTCCCCAAATCTTTTATTTACATAATCCAAATCTAAGCCTTCCATAGTTCTTAACGATGTCATTATATATTCATTCAGCTGCTGCGTTTCTGTAAGTATTTCTTCTTCAAAGGGAATAATATTTTGTTGCAAAGATTGAATGTATAAACTGTTGTTGGCAATATTCCATCTTCTGCTATTACCATCATAAGCATGAGCGGCCGGGCCAAAAGCATAATAACTTTCTCCCAACCAATAACTGCTGTTGTGTTTGCTTCTTAAACCGGGTTTTGCAAAATTGCTGATTTCGTAATGTTCATAGCCGGCATCTTCCATCCAATTCATCAATAATAAAAATTGATGTGCCTGTTTTTCAGCATCAACCGGTTCTTTTTTGTGTAAGGCAATCATTTTATCCAGTGCAGTTTTGGGTTCTACAGTTAAAGCATAACAGGAGATATGGGGGATATTTTTTTCTATAACGGTTTCTACATTTCTTTTCCAGTCAGTATCACTTAAAATTGGTGAGCCATAAATTAAATCAACAGAAAAATTTGTAAAGGCTGCTGCTTTAATCAAATCAATACAGGCGATTGATTCAGCAGCCGTATGCGCTCTGTTCATCCAAATCAATTCTTCATCTAAAAAACTTTGTATGCCAACACTCAGCCTGTTAATACCGCTATCTTTCCATTCCTTCAATTTCAATTCTGTAATATCATCCGGATTTGCTTCCAGCGTAATTTCAATATCATCTGCAAAAACAAAGCGTTTGTGTAATGCTTCAAAAATTAATTTTAATTCATCAAGAGCTAAAATACTTGGTGTACCACCGCCAAAATAAACCGTTGAAATAACTTCTCTTTCATTTTTTTGAGAAATTATTACTAGTCCTATTTCCTTCACAATAGCCTCCACCATTTTTTCTTTTTGCCCCATGGAAGTCGAAAAATGAAAATTGCAATAATAACAGGCCTGTTTACAAAATGGAATATGAATATAAACGCCTGACAAATAATTTTAGTTTTAGTCCTGATAAAATATCAGGATATTTTTTTAAATTTGGTTAGTAATGACTCTTTTTAAATTTATACACTATAAAATTCTGGTACCTTTATTACTGTATAACAGTATTTTTTTTTACATTCCCAATTGTACTGCACAAGGCATAAAAAATAAACCCTATTTATTGCAAATTAAACTGGTTGACAAAGATAGTTCCTTTAAACTGCAGACCTTAAAGTTACAGCTTGAGTTTGCAAATGAATCTTTCTGCAGCAATTACATTAATGGGATAACTACTTTGTTAAGTTTAAAAGGGTTTCCCACAGCTTCTGTTGACAGCATCCTAAAAAATGAAAATTCAACAACCATACATTTGTTTTTAGGTAATTCATACGAGTGGATAACACTAAAACCAAATGCTATTGAACAAGCTGCTTTAAATGAAATTGATTTTAAAGAACAAGATTATCAGAATAAGCTGCTTAATATTAAAGAATTACTACTGTCTCAGACTAAACTTTTAAATTATTATGAAAAAAATGGGTATCCATTTGCCGAAATATTTTTAGACAGTATAAAGCTTGATCACGAAAAAATATATGCGCTAATAAGCGCAAGAAAAGGGCTATTGTACCACATAGATAGTATCCGAATTTTGGGTAAAGCAAAAATATCCAAAAATTTTTTAACACATTATCTAGCAATAACTAACGGTAGTTTATACAATCAAGAAAAACTTAAACAGGTAAGTAAACGAATTCTCGAATTGCCATATTTACAGGAACTGCAGCCAAATGATATCACCATGTTAGGTACCGGCGCCATCCTTAATCTTTACCTTGCACCTAAACGAAGTAGTAAGGCCAATTTTTTAATAGGGTTTTTACCAAGCGCTAATCAGTTGGGTAAATTACAACTTACAGCTGATGTAAACCTCGATTTAAAAAATGCATTAACCAATGGCGAAACCATTTTATTAAAATGGCAACAGTTACAACCAAAATCTCCTCGATTAAATTTAGGCTTCCAGCAACCTTACATTTTTAATTCCAACTTTGGATTCGATTTTGACTTTGATCTTTTTAAAAAAGATTCTACTTTTTTGCAGATTAATGCCACGCTAGGATTGCAATATCTATTATCAATAAATCAATCGGCTAAAGTATTTATACAATGGCAAAAGAGTTTTTTATTCGGTACCGGGTTAGATACAAACCTTGTAAAAATAACAAAAAAATTACCACCAAATATTGATCTAAATGGAGTTAATATTGGATTAGATTACGATTGGAATAATACCGATTATCGACTTACCCCCAGTACCGGTAACGAAATAAAAATAATAGCAGGCGCGGGCATTAAAAACATAAAAAAAAATATCGAAATACTAAATCTAAAAGACCCTGTATTCAATTATGCTGGATTATACGATTCTGTAAAAGCACGTACTTATCAATTTAGAATAAAATTGGGGGCTACACATTTTTTTGCTGTTGGTAAACAAAACACACTAAAAACAACTATTAACGGAGGCTTATTCATTAGCCCAAGCACTTTTAGAAACGAACTTTTTCAGATTGGAGGGTATAAAATTTTAAGAGGGTTTAGTGAAGAAAGTATCTACGCAACACAATATGCTGTTTTATCAACAGAGTTTCGTTATCGGCTTGCACTAAACTCGTTTTTATTTGGCTTCGTTGATGGGGCTTACACTAAAAAGAAATATCAATCAGTAAATAAAAATAATAATTTTATAGGCATAGGTGCAGGACTTGTTTTTGAAACCAAATTTGGATTATTAAACATCAGTTATGCAGTTGGTAAACAAAACGATCTTAAATTAAATATACGAGAAGCATCCAAAATTCATTTTGGTTACGTCAATTACTTTTAAAATTATCAATTTCAGTCTCTATTTTTGCATCAAATTAATTTGCAGTGCGGGTACTTTATTTTTTAACTTTTTCTTTCTTTTTTTTCGCCACCTCCTTCTGTGCCCAATTGCCAGATTCTGTTGGTATAAAAAATGATTCTTTGCAAACAATACTGCAAATAGATTCTTTTAATTTGGCAAAAAAAACTGTTGACCCCCCCCCATTGTTTGAACTTAAAAAAAAATTATTAAATACCGATCAGCAATCTGTTTTTTTTGCAGCAGATCTAAAACAAATAAAATCTAAGGATAGCATTTTTTATTTTATAGTATGTATAGTATTATTTCTGGCTTTTTTAAAATATTTTCACAAACATTATTTCACAAACCTATTTCGGGTATTTTTTAATACTTCGCTTAGGCAAAGTCAGTTAACGGATCAGTTATTACAAGCTAAATTACCTTCCCTGCTTTTTAATATTTTTTTTATGATTAGTGCAGGCATGTATTTGTATCTCCTTTTGTCCTTCTATCAATTAATTAATGTTGATAACAGCTGGAAAATGATCTTTTCGTCAATAGTATTAGTGGGGGTAATTTATTTTTTAAAATTTTGCATACTAAAATTTACAGGATGGATTACGGGCTTTAAAGAAATGACAAATACGTACGTGTTTGTCATTTTTCTAATTAACAAAATCATTGGTATTTTTTTAATCCCGTTTATTGTAATTATGACTTTTTCAGATTTTAAAATTGTTAAAATTTCAATTTTAATTTCATTAATTAGTATTGTCATTTTTCTATTATTACGTTTTTTTAGGTCTTATGGTTTATTACAAAATCAACTTAAAATGAGCAAAGCTCATTTTTTTTTATATATTTTAGGTATTGAAATATTGCCACTTTTATTGACTTACAAGGGTTTAATGGTTTATTTAAGTAAAAATCTTTAATTTTGTACTGTTCCGCAGAAAAACTATGGCTAAAAATAGCTCAATACCCAATGTTGTATCAAGTAAAGCAGTAAGGAAAGTCCTTATTACCCAACCTAAGCCGGATGGTGATAAGTCGCCGTATTTTGATTTGGCAAAAAAATATAACTTAAGTCTTGATTTTCATCCTTTTATAGTAATAGATAGCATACCAGCTAAAGAATTTCGAAAACAAAAGATTGAAATAGCTAGCTATTCCGCCGTAATTTTCACTAGCAGAAATGCAATTGATCACTTTTTTCGTATATGCGATGAAATAAAAATGAGCATATCGCAGGGAACTAAATATTTCTGTATTACCGAAGCTGTTGCCCTATACCTTCAAAAATTTATTTTATACAGAAAACGTAAAGTTTTTTACAGCGCAGATGGCACTAATAAATGTTTATTTGATGTAATTAGTAAGCACAAGGATAACGAAAAATTCCTTTATCCCTGTTCCGAATCTTTTGATAGCGAAATAACCAACTGGCTTATCATGAATAATTGCGAACACGCAACCCCTATACTATATAAAATCATTAGCAATGACATTACCGATGTAATTGCTAAAAATTATGATGTTATTTGCTTTTTTACACCAGGTGGCGTAAAAAGTTTAATGCAAAATTTTCCAAAATATAAACAAAATGGCACCACTATAGGTGCATTTGGTGTTAATACCTTTAAAGCAGCAGAGCAGGCAGGACTTGTTTTACAAATAAAAGCCCCTCTACCACAAGCTCCTAGCATGGTTAGCGCCCTGGAGATTTATCTATCTTCCTTTAAAAAGAAATAATTATCCCTTTTAGGTATCTAGATAGTGGGATATGCTAATTAAAAATTAACGAAAAATAGTGTCATCGTGCACAATAATTGAATTTTTCTGTCGTTTCCACCTTTTAACACTATGTTTAGAAAAAAAAAAATTCAACGAGACATAAAATGATTATAATTCAAAATAATCATTACATTTGCTCAACACGTTTAAAGTTAAAAACAATGAAGTACAGACTTTTTTATTTAGTAGCTTTTCTAGCTATCGCAACATCAACCACTAGTTGTAAAAAATCTGCTGGTAAATCAAATGGTGGTTATACAACTGATAAAGGTCAACTTATTGGTGTTGCACCTGGTTCTAGATGGAGTTTATCCAAGCCTCCAGGCATGGTTTATATTCCACCAGGAACATTTCATATGGGCTCTAGTGATGAGGATATGAGTTATGCGCTTACTGCACGTAACAAATCGGTTTCTATTAGCGGTTTTTGGATGGATGCAACCGAAATTACTAATAATGAATACCGCCAATTTACAAATTGGGTTAGAGATTCTATAGGTGCTAAGCTAATGAACTTTGTAAAGCAGGGTACTGATGGCAATGAATATATTGACTGGAAAAAAGCAAATACCATTAAATGGGGCGATAAAAGCACTATGGAAAAAGTAGATGCTATTATTGTAACACCAGATAATCGTCTTTTTGGTAAAAAGGAATTAGATGCAACAAAAATCGTATATCAATCAGAAATATTTGATTATAAATCCGCTGCTTCAAATAAAGACGCTACTGCACCCCGCTCTAAATTTATTATAAAGAAAGCAATTCCAATTTATCCTGATTCACTATGTTGGGTTAGAGACTTTGCTTACTCTTACAATGAGCCAATGGCAAAAAAATACTATAGTCACCCGGCTTTTGGAAATTATCCTGTAGTAGGAGTTAACTGGAAACAAGCAACTGCTTTTTGCGAATGGAGATCACATTATCTGAATGCTTATTTAGAATCTAAGAAAAGAATTACTGAGTCGGATTTTAGATTACCTTCAGAAGCGGAGTGGGAATATGCTGCTAGAGGTGGTCGTTCACAGGCCGATTATCCATGGGGAGGGTACTATTTAAGAAATAAAAAAGGTTGTCTGTTGGCTAACTTTAAACCAGGCCGCGGTAATTATCCCGAAGATGGAGGTTTTTATACCGTACGTGCCGATGCTTACTGGCCAAATGATTTTGGCTTATATAATATGTCGGGCAACGTAGCTGAGTGGACTTCATCTTTATATTATGAAGGTGCCTATAATTTTCAACATGATATGAACCCCGATATTCGGTACAATGCCAAAGAAACTGATAAACCTCGTGATAAAAGAAAAGTTTTACGCGGTGGTAGCTGGAAAGATGTTGGTTATTTCTTAAGAACAGGATCACGTTCTTATGAATATCAAGATACAGCTAAATCTTATATTGGTTTTCGTTGTGTAATTGATTTGCCCCCACCTCAAATTAAAGGCAAAAAATAAATTATTTTCAAAACTAATTCAATGGAGAATACCTGTAATATGTATTCAGGTAAGCATAAATTTTTGTAATTAAACTTTAACTAAACGCCCACTTAAAACTTAAATTTTCAATCATGCCTCACAACAAAAGATCCTTTTTAACTGTAATTGATGTAGCTGTTAGCGCCGGTGCCGCAGTGATTATATTTGCTGCTTGGGCAAAACTTACACACCAGTCTTATGCCGATATGATGCTAACAATTGGTATGTGGACAGAAACTGCCATCTTTTTAGTTTATGCAATTGTAGAATGGGTTAAACCAAAACATCACCCCGAGGATGACGAACCAGCTGATGAAGTTGTAAATCCATCATTGCAATCTATGGACGAAATGATGCAAAAGGCAGATATTACACCCACTAATCTTAAAAAATTAGGAGAGGGATTTCAAAAACTACAAAGTACAGTAGGTAACATAACCGAAATTGGAGATGTTGTAAAATCTACAGGCGATTTAAATAATAAAACCAAAGAAGCTACTACAGCCTTAGGAAATATGACTACAGCCTTTGCTAGTAGTGCTGCAACTATGGGCACTTTTAGTAGCGCAGCTGATAGCGCTAAAGGTTTTCATGAGCAAGTACAGGTATTAACCAAAAACTTGGGGTCATTAAATACTATTTATGAACTGGAATTAAAAGAGAGTAATAACCATTTAAAATCTTTAAATGCTTTCTATGGTAAATTAGCCGAAGCTAGTACAACCATGATGGGTACTGTTGAAGATGCTGGAAAAGCAAAAGAACAAATCAGTATTTTAGCAAATAATCTGGGTAAATTAAACTCAGTTTATGGCAATATGCTGAGCGCGATGCAGGTAGGCCGTTAATAGTTAAATATTAACTAAAACCTTAGGTTTTTGTTTATTATAAACCCAACGATTAGAGAAACCCATTTTAATTAAACAATCGTAAACATAAAATATTATGTCTCTACCTAGAGAGCCCCGGCAAAAGATGATCAATATTATGTATTTAGTATTGACAGCTATCTTGGCACTGAATGTTTCGGCAGAGGTAATCAATGCCTTTAAAACAGTAGATAAAAGCTTAACTGATTCAAATTCAAACATAGAAAAGGGTAATATTACCATATTTGAATCCCTTGCAGAGAAATTAAGCAATAACGAAACAAAAGAAAAAGCAGCTATTTGGGCTCCAAAAGCTGAGCAGGCTAAGCAATATTCTGATGTATTGTACCAGTATATCGATAATTTGAAAAAACAAGTTAAACTCCAATCTGATATTAAAAAGGACAAAAATGGTATTTTTATTCTTGATAAAGACGGAAACGAGGATTTTAAATTAGATTATTTAGAGGCTTCTACACGTATATTTGAAAAAGAAGGTGAAGGCGCTAAGCTATATAAAATGCTTACAGATTATAGAACATCTATGCTAGCTATAGATTCTTCAGTTAATCCTATCACTTTTCCAGTTAATTTAAATGTTCCAACTACACGTTCGGGCAATGCTAGAACAGGTAATCCTGTTGTAGATTGGACAGCTAGCTATTTCCATATGACTCCTGCAGTAGCAGCGTTGACCATGCTAAGCAAAATTCAAAATAATATTAAAAATGCGGAGAATCAAGTGGTAACTTATTGCCATAGTCAAATTGGTGCCGTTAAATTGATATTTAATAAATTTCAACCCATCGCTTCTGGTAGCTCAACTTATTTAATGCCTGGAGAAGAAATGGTAGTTACTGCTGGTGTTGGTGCTTTTAATGATGCTGCAAAACCTATTATAAGTATTAATGGATCACAAACTGCATTAAACGAAAATGGCGTAGCAGAAAAGAAATTTAATGTATCAGGTGGAGGAAATCAAAAAATTCATGTATCTATTTCATATACAAAACCAGATGGTACTAAAGATAATCTAGAAAAAGATATCGAATATACAGTAGGTACTCCTGGCGGTGCAGCAGTGATGCTTGATAAAATGAATGTATTTTATATAGGTGTTGATAATCCGATTACTATTGGCTCTCCAACAGGTTGGGATAAAACAACTGTATCTATCTCTGGTGGCGGAGCAACAATAAGTGGAGCAGGATCTCAACGTGTAGTAAAAGTAACTTCAATTGGAGATTGTAATATTTCGGTAACTGCTAACGGAAAATCTACCCCTTTCCCCTTTAGAGTAAAACGTATTCCAGATCCAATAATAAAAGTTGGACCAAGTGGCGGAGGTAAAATGCAGGCAGTTAATTTTAGAAGCCAACAATTTGTACGTGCCGATTTAGAAAATTTCGACTTCCTGGCTAAATTTAATGTAACCGGCGCAACTGTTTATTTTACCAATCCTGGCGACAGAAATGTTAAGCAAATATCTTTAACAAGTGGGAGTCTTGCTCCTGCAGCTGATTTTATGAAAACACTGGTGCCTGGATCTACAGTAATTTTTGATAATATTAGGGTTGTAGGCCCCGATGGTCAACCCAGAACAATTCAAAACCCTCCTGGATTTTCTTTATTCTAGGAGTAAAAAATAAGATTATGAAAATGCAGTATTTTAAATTTTTATTAGTGGCATTATACTTAGGTCTATTTGCCAATATTGCTGAAGCGCAAAAGAAGAAAGCACCTGTAAGGAAGGCTGTAAAAAAGACTGCGTCTTCAAGAACAAAGGCAAATATTCAGTCAACCATACCCCAGGCTGATACCATAGGAACTGCTGTTGTGGCATCAGCTGTAACGCCTATCCCTGTTCCTGAAAAATTTAATGATAGCTTACCTGTTAAAATGGTAAAAAAATCATTACGACCAGATGAGGCAGTAGAAACCACGATGCTTAATGATAGAACACCATTGCCTTATGAAAATTTAAGGGCTGATGATGCAATATATCGCCATAAAATATGGAGAGAAATTGATACAAGAGAAAAAATAAATTTACCATTCAAATATTCTGCAGATGAAAATAATGGTAACCAACGTTTTATTTCTATATTGTTTAAAGCAATTCAAGATAGTGTTGTTACTGTGTTTGATGCCATCGACGATAGGTTTACAACACCTATGACAAGAGAAGCAATTGTTCGTAAAATGTCTGGCGAACCAGTAATCATTCCTATTTACGATTCAGTTGGAAACGTAACCAGCTATAAAACAGAATCACGTGATATTGTACTTGATTCTTTCTATAAATTTAGAGTTAAAGAAGAAGTTATTTTTGATAAAGAAAGTTCACGATTATTTTGGAGAATATTAGGAATCGCACCAGTTATGAATGTATACACAGCTCAAACAAATCAATATGTAGGTACACAGGAATTATTTTGGGTTTATTACCCCGATATGCGTCCAGTATTTTCAAAATATAATGTCTATAATGGAAAAAATTATGGTGCTCGTATGAGCTGGGAAGACCTATTTGAAAGCCGTATGTTTTATGGCCGCATTATAAAAAGTTCTATTGATAATCCTTATGATAGATTTATCGACCAATACCCCGGCTTAAAAGATAAAGGCATTTTACAACTACTTGAAGGAGAAAATATAAAAGAAAAGATTTTTAATTATGAGCAAGATCTTTGGTCGTATTAATAAATTAATAATATATTTTAATACTAAAGCCCCTGATTTAATCGGGGGCTTTTACATTTAATTTTTATCGCACTTTTCCAACAAAGTGATTAGCCTATTAATTTATTTGTTAAAAAATTTTAAAAGTAATTCTGTTTTAGCTTTTCCAATAATTTTCGTTAACTCTTCTTCCGATTTTGTTCTAATATTTTTAACCGATTTAAAGTCTCTTAGTAATAAACCTGATGTAGATTTGCCTATACCCTTTATCTGATCTAGTTCATTTATAAAAGTCCCCTTGCTACGCAAATTTCGATGGTATGTGATGCCATAATTGTGCACTGCGTCACGTATACTGCGAATTAGTTTTAAACTTTCACTATTCCAGGGTAATTTTACAGATTGGGTATCTCCCGGAAAAAATATTTCTTCTTCATTTTTTGCAAGACCAATTACAGTTGTAGTGCCCGAAATATTTAATGCAGTGACACTTTGCATGGCAGCACTTAGCTGACCTTTACCTCCATCAATTATTACCAGCTGAGGTAAGGTTACCCCCTCCTCTATTAATCGTTTATATCGCCTATAAACAACTTCTTTCATCGAAGCAAAATCATTAATACCAGTTACGGTTTTTACTTTAAAACGCCGATATTCTGCTTTACTAGGCGCTCCATTTTTAAAACATACAAGTGCAGATACTGGATAGCTGCCTTGTAAATTTGAATTATCAAAACATTCAATGTGCAATGGAAGGGTTGATAACTGAAGGTCTATCTGTAATTGTTTTAATACTTCTATCTTTTCGTCTGCTGTTTTATCTTGCAGATTAAGCATCTTCTTCTTCTTAAGATCTTCTCTAAAATAGTTTACATTTTTTTCCGAAAGATCAAGCAATTTCTTTTTATCTCCGCCTTTAGGTATCGTGATGGTTATATTATTTTCTGGAAATTCAATATCAAAAGGCAAGATAATTTCTTTAGCAGTACTTCCAAAACTGTTTCTAATTTGCGCAACAGCAAAAGCTAACACTTCGGCAGCAGTTTCTTCTAATTTTTTTTCAAGCATTATGGTTTTCGTTTGCACAATTGTACCAGCATTCAGAGCCAAATAATTTACATAGGCAATATGGTCATCTTCTAATATGGAAAATACATCTACTGTGCCAATCCTTGTATTAACTACTGCTGACCTTGCTTGATAGCTTTTTAAATATTCAATCTTGTCCTTTAAGCCTGCAGCTTTTTCAAACTCCATATTTTTTACCATTAACTGCATTTCAATTTTAAAATGCTGCATTACTGAGGATAAATTTCCCTTCAGTAGGTTAACCAATTGATTTAATTCTTCATTGTAATTTTCAATTGTTTGTAACCCTTCGCAAGGCCCTTTACAATTGCCCAAATGATACTCGAGACAGACTTTAAATTTACCTTGATTAATATTTTTTTCCGATAAATTTAGTTTGCAGGTACGTAAAAGAATGGTTTGTTTAATAAAATTGAGCAATTCTCTTACTTTGTCTACCGAGGTATAAGGTCCAAGATATTGGGAGCCATCATTAATTTTTCTTCTTGAAAAAAATACACGAGAAAATCTTTCTTTTTTAATAACAATATAGGGATAGGATTTTCCATCTTTTAAACTGATATTAAATCGAGGCTGAAATTCTTTAATCAAGGTATTTTCTAGTAAAAAAGCATCTTGTTCGTTATTTACAATAGTAAATTCAATATGGTGAATACGCTGTACAAGCTCCTGTGTTTTATAAGTTGTAAAGGTTTTTGAAAAGTAAGAGCTTACCCTTTTACGTAAATGCTTTGCTTTGCCTACATACAATAATTCATTTTCCTCATCATAATATTTATAAATACCTGGTAATGTGGGAATGGTTGCAGCTAGATTAGAAAATTCTTTGGTTGTCATGTTTTTTAAAAATCCCAGATTATTTTTTCTTCTTTCTTAATTTTTGATAAACCTTTTTCATCTGTTACTATTGTAACTATTTTACAGCATTGGTTAGTCATCCAGGTTAATTGTAGCACCGTAGATTTATTTATCTGCTTAACCATGTAAATTCGCTTTACGTTGTTAGTATTTGGGTCAATGTACACATCCCAATTTGTTAATTCCATTGTATCTGGTAACGCTACTGAAGCTTCATAGGTAAGTGTTATAGCATTTATAGACTTATCTAAAAAACTTTTTTCGGTAAAAAACTTGTTCAAATTTGTCGTGTCTATTTCTGGTTGTAAAAACGCACTTAAAGCCGTATCTATATCTTCAACTTTTAACCAAACAGAATCAGTACGATCATTAATTGTCGTGTATTTTAAAGGATTGATTCCATTTTTTTTAATAGTATAAATTTCGCCTTTTATAAAAGAAGTAACTGGAAAAAAAAGCTGCATTGTAGTTATGCCTTTTTTGTTGGTAGCGTAAATTCGCTTATCTAAATCCTTACAGGATAATAATAATAGTGTAATTGTAAATAGCGAAAAAATATTTTTCATTTTTCAAATTTATAAGGAATGGGTGGCATTTCAAAAAGAGAAATTACTTTTTTAGTATTTGGTTAATCTAGAAACCTTTTGTTAAACCAAATTTAAGTCCAACTGCATAAGGCTTTTCAATTAAAGCTAGATATTTACGATAGGTGGAATATACTTGATAACGTACCTGTGGACCTACCTGTAAGTTATAGCTGCGCATTTTAAAATTCATATAAGTCTCAAACCCAAAATTTAAATTCCAAGTACTTATTGATGAGGGGTCAGATACATAACTTTTTAAATCTGTTGAAATAAGATGTGCATTACCACCAAAAACATAGGTGGGCTGGGCAGATATGCCTACAAACCAATCTACATTATTTTCGCTTGAAAGTTTATAGGCAAGTGCAATAGGGAGAGAAATTTGGTATGTTCTATTATGCAAGGTTACTGGCTGCAATGCGCCAGAATTAAAAACGTTTGAAGTAGTAGATGTTCTTGCAGCTGAATATGAATATCCCGTATTAGGATCATTAAGTAAAATGGTGGTAATAATAGGATGATTGGTTTGATCAGCATCTATATTATAATTGGTATAATTAAGCTGCAGTCCAGTCTTAAGTTGCATTCTATTTGCAAAAGCATAATTTATACTTGCTCCGGCCTCTATGCCGAATCCCGGTTTTTGACTTATTACGTTATTTATATCTGCTGTGGCAAATGCTGTTGTTGACCCCCTTGATTCGGTAGTAAGTTTACGGTAGTTTACAGCAGGGGTTACATATATTTGAAATGCTAAATGCTGTTTCCACTTTTTTCCAGCTAATTTATTTTGTAAAGCATAATTTTCTATCCATACCTTTTCTTCATTTTTCAATCTATTTTTATCCTCAATAATATCAATTTTGGCAATTGTGTTTTTATCTTCTTTACTAATATCATTTAAATCAAAATTAGAGTTTTCTACTTTTGTGGAAACTATTTTATCTGTAGTAGTAATTAAACTGCTTTCTATATTAACAGTAGATAATTCATTCGAGTTGATGATTTGTGACCTGCGTTTTTTGTTTTTTGCGTACTGTCTTTTATTGGTTACCGCAATATCAGCAAAATTTTTATTTGATTTAATATAAGTGTCTACAGCCTGTTCAAAATTTTTGCTACTATTTTGCTCAGTATTTTTATTGGAAACTAATTTTGCAAATTCTTTAACAGCGGTTGTATTATAGATATAATTAGGCCTATTGTTTTTAACAATAGTATAGGTTAAAAAATCAGTTTCGTTGGTGATAACATCGGCAAATGACGTGTTATAATTAACAATAGTTTGTTTTTGTGTTTTACGAGCAGAAAAAAAAATGTTTTTATTTTCGGCAGTTTCTTGGTTATTAATTGCATTTGGATTTTTGGTAATTGCAAGGGTTGTATGCCCATTACTATTATTACCCCCAGTATTTAAATAACCAATAAAACTCAATGAACTCATTAAAAGTAAACTCATTATTACCGATGGCCACCTACGGCTTGGGTGCAGATTATTATAAATGCTATGCCATACCCGTTTAGAAGGAAACATCCTGAAAAGATCAGTTTTTTCTTTTAACAGCTGCTCAAATTCTCCAGTATAAAAATCGTTATCCATTTTTTATTAAAACATTATAGTAATTATTAACGCCTTGTTAATTTTTAAATATGTTAATCTAACTTGGCGAAACAGCCCCATAGAATTTTATTTTTTTCTTTGGTTTTTGAATTATTTTTTTTCTAATTAATATTTCTTCCAACATTGCTTTAGCTCTTGTGTATTGACTCCTACTTGTACTTTCTTCAATATCCAACATTAAGGCAATCTCTTTATGCGAATAACCTTCAATAGCATAAAGATTTAATACAGTTTTATATCCAAGTGGTAAAGATCTTATGCATTCTACAACTTGTTTTGCCTGTATAATTGATGGTATCATTTCCTCTCTAATACGAATGCTATTTGCATTTGTAATATCAACACTGTCAGAAAACTTTTTATTTTTCTTTAAAATATTTATACAGGTATGAACCACAATACGCCTAATCCAACCTTCTAATGCCCCCTCATTTCTGTACTGATGTATTTGCGTAAAAACTTTTATAAATCCCTCTTGCAACATATCCTCCGCATCTTCTCTGTTTTTTGCAAATCGATAACAAATTCCCAACATTTTAGGACTAAAATGACTATATAATGCCTCTTGTGAAGTGGCATTATTACGCAGGCATCCATTAAGCATCAGCTCTTCCGTCATGTTTACGCTTAGTTTACCCTATAAATATAGACAAAAATTGATAAACAATTGCTGCATATAAAATAAAAACATCCACAATTTTTAAGCATGTTTTTACTAAAAATACTTGCTTACAACATTGTTCTAATCAATTAAAAAAAGAGTTTTATACATATATAGAAATATATAATATAAGTAATTACCAGTTCGCCCTAAGTCCAAATAGAAAATTTCGGCCACCAGAAGAAAAGCCCGAAGCAAAGTTGCGATAGTTTCTGTCTAGCATATTCTCAATGCCAACCTGCATTTGTAAATATTTGCTAATCGGTAAATTGCCTTTCAAGTTAAGTGTTATCCATGATGGCATCCCTTCTGCAGTAGCATATTGGGCATTATCTTCCCCATCTGCATTATACTGCTCTAATTTTTTCCATCCATTATATAAAATGTACAGCTCGATATTAAATAATTTATGCTGATAATTAATACTTGTTTTACCCATTAATGGCGCAATATGATCTAACGGTTTGTTAGATACATAGCGGCTTACCAAAGCATAGGTACCATTAATTTGTTTTTCGTAAACTGTTGAAGTTTTTGAAGGATCTGTTTTAAAACTACCCATGGTACAAGATAAGGTACTGCTTAAATTAAGGCCTTTATCAAAATCGGCTATCACATTAAAACTAAAGCCATATAATTTTGCTTTATTAACATTCTGGCTAGCTAATACCTCACTTTTTGTACCATTATACATTATAGAATCTTGACCATTTAATTTAAAGGGGGCTTTTAAAATAGCATTTTTAAATATGGTATAAAACCCAGTTAATTCAATACTAACTTTATCAGCAACACGTTTACTTATGGTTAGGTCAATATTATACGTGTATTCTGGCTTTAAATTAGCATTAGGCACCACCACTTGTTTAGCCGCTGTACTCGATTCAAAAATTTTTGATAAGTCATCAATATTTGGTGCCCTAAATCCAGAAGAAATAGAGAGTTTTACAACCATATTTTTTTTAGCAGAATAAACAAAGCCTAGATTTCCGGTAGCTGCAAAATTATTTTGTTTAACAGCTGTATCTGGTAAATGAAAGAAAGAATTATCTAAAACCTGGCTTAGCAGATTTATATACTGTAAACGAATACCATCATTTATAATAATTTTTTTATTACTGAATTTATACAAATGCTGAACAAATACACCAAAATTATTCATAGCGTTTTTACCATCGGGATAACGGCTAGCTATTTTGGATTCAATTCCAGTTGTTAAGTTTGTTCTTTTGGCGCTCGATTTTACATCATTCAATTGTGCATCTGTGCCCATAGTAAGTTCACTATTTCCCATATCTTTTCTGCCACTAATGGAAATCCCAAACACTTTTACATTTTCAATCTGGCTATCAAAATGATCATAGCGTTTAAACTCCCTCGTTTGCCTACTTTCTTTAATATTTTGAAAATTTATATTAGCTTTTAATGCATCAAAAAAAACAATTTTATTTGTATTTAATTCATAAGCACCCATAATCCTTTTTTGTGGACCATAAAACCATGCTGCAAAGCGCAGCGTTGTTCCTATAGTTCCTCCAAAATTTTTTATATCCTGAAGTCGATCATAACGAGGCACATCATTTGTATTTGACAGTTGAAAATTTAAAGAATGTGAAATATGTTTATTTTGCTTAAATAGTAATTTTTGAATGATATCCCACTGCTTATATCCCGAATTTTTTTGTATCCTCTCATCTTTATTTACAAGTACAGTATCTAAACCATTTATCTCTCCAACATAGGTACTTCTTCTTCCAAAATCAGGGAATTTATTAGAGTACTTACCGCCCATTTTCATATCTCCAAAATCGCTAAAATTGAAAGATTGAAACCAGGCTATTTTTTTATCACCCAAACTAATATCAGCATGCATAGTTTTTTCCTCATTAACAGTACTATACCTTGTAAACGCAGATCCAGTGATTAAATAATTTTTATCTACAGATAAAATGGGGGCTTTGGTAATTAAGTGAATGGTGCCGCCAAGCGCATCGCTGCCATAAATAGTTGATGATGGCCCAAACATTACTTCTATACGGCTTAATGAGTTTTGATCACTGGTAATTAGGTTTTGCAAATGCCCACTTCTGTAAATAGCATTGTTCATTCTAACGCCATCTATTATTAACAACACACGACTTGCTTCAAAACCTCGTAATACAGGACTACTGCCACCTTGTTGACTTTTTTGTACGAATATTTTACCAGTGTTTATTAATAAATCGCCTGTATTTTGGGCATTTGTTTGCGCTATCATTTTAGCACTAATTATTTCTATTTTTTGAGCAATATTTTTTTTCTTTTCAGCAAAATTACTAACAGAAATAACAACCTCATCTAAAACAATCTCTTTTACTGAGCTATCTTTTATGTTAATTTTTACCTGCGCAAATCCTGTGAAGATGATAAAGAGCATACATAATGATATAAATATTTTATTCATATACATTTATTTAGTGATAATAATAATTCGCTACTTTTTAATATAAAAGCATAACGATTAACGATAAATATTATAGCAGTTTAGATAAAAAAGCCTCTGTATAATTTTGGAGGTTGCGTAAAAAATAAAATAGGAGATAGCGGTAATGCTTCACCCCAAAAAGGATATCGATTAGAAATATAATGCCAATTTAGGTTGATATTTATTTTATCAGCGGTACTAAATATAGGAAAGTATAAAAATTTAACTGCCGTTTGATTAATGGGGCTATTGGAATTATCTTTTTGTTGAAATAAGTGCGTTATCTTGTTTACTAGTTTGTCCTCTTTGCAATCAAAATAGCCGGTTAATAAAACCATATCACCTACTATTTTAATACACTTAACATCAAAAAACTGTCCGTCAATTAAAACTTCTTTTTCTTTTTTTAGCCAATTAATATTTTTCTTATTTAATGAAATTGTTTCATTTTTTTTTATATCAAACTCAAGCCTGCTCTTAATTTGTAATGTCTTTCGCTGTATCATAATTACAATAGAAAACACAAGCGGAATCGCCAATAATATAACTAATCCAAGGGCTGCTATTTTATTTTTTATGGAGGGCATGTGTCAACTATACATATAAAATTAGTTACTTCTTTTTTTTAATTAAACTATCTGCAGGGTAATTGGATTTAATGCTATCTCTAATAGAATTAGCCCAAGTAGTTAATGTTAACTTTTGTTGTTTACTCAGTTTTGCATTTTTGTGTATCCATAAATATGAATCGAGCGGCATTTCGCCTTCTTCTATTTCCTTATTCAACTTATCTAATTTTTTGTACTGTCTTCCTATTCGGTAAGCAGCAAATTCCGAAAAGTTTAATTCATCTTTACCTTCATTTACATGGTTTGTAAGCCACCAAGCTGCAGGCTGTATCTCGGCATACCAAGGGTAAACCGTGTTGTTACTATGGCAGTCGTAACAGCTGGTTTTAAGAATTGTATTAACCTCCTCTGGTACGGCATATAATTTACTGATATCATTATTACTGATGCCTTTAGCCTGATTTTTTACAGGGCGAAAAAATTGAATAACAATAAAAGCCAACAATAAAAATTCAAAAATTCTTTTTAAATTCTTCTTAAACATGATATTATTTTATGCTATTAATTAAAATTTGGCCAGTCATTTCTTTTGGAATAGGTAATCCCATCAGAGTTAAAATAGTTGGTGCAATATCGCCTAACTTTCCGCCATTTATTTCACCTTTCCAATTATTGTCAATTAAAAACAGAGGAACTAGGTTTAATGTGTGTGCAGTGTTTGGTGTGCCATCTTTGTTTATGGCAAAATCGGCATTGCCATGATCGGCAGTTAAAAGTATTGTATATTCATTTTTGAGCGCTGCGGTAACCACTTTCTCAACACAGGAATCTACGGTTTCAACCGCTTTTATTATAGCTTCCCAAACACCTGTATGACCAACCATATCTGCATTTGCAAAATTAAGACATATAAAATCAGCTCCTTCGCTTGATAAAGAAGAAGACTCGAAGGTTAGTGATTTTGAATTTTTTTCTATCTCTTTTACGATGACATCTGTTACCTCAATAGCGCTCATCTCGGGTTGTAAATCATAAGTGGCTACCTTAGGTGATTGAATCATAATTCTTTTTTCTCCATCAAAAGGAATTTCCCTTCCACCACTAAAAAAGAAACTCACATGTGGGTATTTTTCTGTTTCGGCAATCCTAATTTGGCTTTTGTTATTTTTTTCTAATATTTCACCTAAGGTATTTTTTAAATTATCATTTTCAAAAACAATATATACTTTTTTAAACTTATGATCGTACTGCGTCATTGTTGTAAAATGCAGATCTAATTTTAACATGTCAAATTCAGGCATGTCAATTTGGGTAAGCACTTCTGTAATTTCTCGACAACGATCTGTTCTAAAATTAAAGCAAATAGCTACATCGCCTTCCTTAATATTAGGATCTAGGATAGCAGCATTTATTATTGGTTTTATAAATTCATCTGTAATCCCATCATCATACGACTTCTTAATTGCGCCCAGCAGATCTTGCGTTTTGTAGCCCATTCCTTTAACCAAAGAGTTGTAAGCTATTTTTATTCTTTCCCAGCGCTTGTCTCGGTCCATAGCATAATACCTTCCAGTGATGCTTGCAATTTTACCTACTGTTTTGTCCAGGTGTTTTTGTAAATCAGTTAAAAACTTTAGTCCGCTTTTTGGGTCTGTATCTCTTCCGTCTGTAAATGCATGTATCAGTACATTATCCATGGCTTTTTCTTTACACAAACTAGTTAAAGCCTTTAGATGATTAATATGTGCATGAACGCCACCGTCACTAACTAAACCTATCAGGTGGAGAGGTTTGTTATTTTCTTTTGCAAAACCAATAGCGTTTAATAGCGATTTATTATTTTTGAATTCACCCGTTTTAATAGCCACATTTATTTTTTGTAATTCCTGATAAACAACTCGCCCAGCACCTAAATTTAAATGTCCAACCTCGCTATTTCCCATTTGTCCATCAGGTAGTCCAACATCTTCGCCACAGGTAACTAGTTTAGTGTTTGCATATTTTGCATATAAAGCGCTAACAAATGGTGTTTTAGCATGTTGAATAGCGTCGCTTGTTTTAATACTACCCAATCCCCAACCATCCATAATAATAAGTATAACTTTCTTTTGTTTCATCTTATAAAATTAAAATATTTGCACCTAATTATAGCTGATTGTCGACATTTGGGTATAAATTTTTCTTAATTCTGTTAATTTTTATAAGTCTTGGCACGTTTTTAGTAATTTTATGTTAGACAAATTGTTATACTATGAAACATTTTTTTACTTTATTATCTATAGGGGTACTTTTAAATTCGTTTACTATTTTTTCTAGTATCGACGAAGTGATTAATGCTATGAAAGTGGGAAATTCAACAGAAATTGCAAAATACTTTGATAACACAGTTGAAATAAATTTGCCTGAGAAAAGTAATAGTTATAGTAAAAGCCAGGCAGAACTAGTTTTGAAAGATTTTTTTACCTTTAGTGGAGTAAATTTTTTTGAAGTAATTCATAAGGGCGAAAATGGAGGATCACAATATTGTATTGGCACACTAGTAACTAAATCTGGTATATATAGAACCACCATATTTATGAAAAAAAAATTAGATAGGCAGCTAGTACAGGGAATAAAATTTGAGATTAAATAACAACCTGATCACAAAATAAAAACCCCGAATCTTTCGGGGTTTTTATTTTGTGATCTTCCTTAATTTTTTTGCTATGAATTATAACCAACTGTTACAATTACTAATAAAAAATGCACTTGTTGAAGATATTGGTACTGGCGATTATTCTACTCTTTCAACCATTGAAATAGATGCAGAAGGCAAAGCCATTTTAAAAATTAAAGATAATGGGGTACTAGCAGGGATGGATGTGGCAGCAAAAATTTTTAGATATGTGCAACCAAATATTAAATTTAATGCGTTAAAAAAAGATGGCGATTTAACTAAAATTGGAGAAATTGCTTTTGAAGTAAAAGCAAAAATACATACCATTTTACAATGCGAAAGATTGGTTTTAAATTGTATGCAACGCATGAGTGGTATTGCAACACTAACCAAACAGTACGCCCAAAAGCTGCTTCCTTACAAAACTCAATTACTAGACACCAGAAAAACTACTCCAAATTTTCGCCTGTTAGAAAAAGAAGCAGTAAGAATAGGGGGGGGCATAAATCATCGATTTGGTTTGTATGATATGATTATGCTTAAAGATAATCACATTGATTATTGCGGAGGTATTGAAAAGGCTATTATAAAAGCATGGAGCTATATTGAACAATATCATCCTGATTTAAAAATTGTGGTAGAAGCTAGAAACTTAGTCGATGTAAAAAAAGTAATAACTCTAGTTAGAACAGATAATAGCGCTGATAAAGGGCAAATAAATCGCATTATGCTTGATAATTTTACAACCGAACAAATTGTAGCTGCATTAAAAATAATTGATGGGGCATTAGAAACAGAAGCAAGTGGGGGTATTAATTTAAATAATATTGAAAGTTATGCTGCTACCGGTGTAGATTATATTTCATGTGGCGCAATTATTCACCAAGCAAAAAGTATGGACTTGAGTATGAAAGCAGTGGGTATCTAAAATTTAAAAATAATGTCAAAGAAAAAAATACAATTATCAAGTGGATTGGTATATTCAACCGATCCTAATTTTGAACTACTCGATGAAAATTTTGTTGAGCAGCATACTATTGATTTGGCTCAACAAAAAATACAAATCAAGCTAGATATTAAACATAGGGCAGGTAAAGCAGTTACCTTGGTTCAAGGTTTTATAGGCACAACAAAGGATATGGAAGAATTAGGAAAAAAATTAAAATCATTCTGTGGTACCGGGGGCTCGGTAAAAGATGGCGATATTATTGTGCAAGGAGATAACCGAGACAAGATTTTGCAGTGGCTACAAAAAAATGGATATAAGCTTACAAAAAAAATATAGATTAAGATTGTCAAAT
>CAMBEI010000002.1 GCA_945865645.1 Chitinophaga pinensis
ATAGGGTATTAAAAATAAGGTAAAAAAAGTTGTATAAGGCTATTAATTGTTTACAATAATTCATATAACCTTCTTAATCTTTTCCTTGTCATCTGTTTTTCCCAATTTGGACCCAGAGCATTTTCCCACAGGGGTTTCATACCAAGGGATACATCAATCATTTTATTAAAATCAGCATCTGTTAAATCGGCACAAATATTTTTAGGTATATCGATGTGATTTTTTTCAACCATGCGCTTAAATTCTTTAACGCCATCGGGATAAAACTCTTCCAGTTTATCAAACACAATACAATTACCAATACCATGCTTGGTACCCAATAAATAACTTAATCCATAACTTATTGCATGGGCTATACCTACCTGACTATAAGCAATACTCATACCCCCGGCATAAGAGGCCATCATTAATTTATCATCACAACTACCATCCCATCCATTTTTATTTAGATACACATCTTGGCAAAGATGTAATGCTTTTTCGCCATAACTTTTACTGAATTCGTTTAAAAAAGTTCCAGTTAAACTTTCAATGCAATGAATATAACAATCCATACCAGTGTAAAATCGTTGATTAGATGGCACATTAGCTGTTAATTCAGGATCTAAAATAATTTGATCAAAAGGCGTAAAATCAGAGTTCATTCCCAGTTTTTTTGTTGGGCCGGTAAGCACTGTAGTACGGCTTACTTCGGCGCCTGTACCACTTAAAGTAGGTATGCCTACTTTATACACGCCGGCATTTTTTACCAAATCCCACCCCTGATAATCAGCACTGCTGCCTGGGTTATTCATCATCAGCGAAACAGCTTTGGCTAAATCCATGGCAGAGCCGCCGCCAATACCAATTATACCACTCACGGTACCAAACTCTTGTTTAAGCTGGTTTGCTAAACTATCTACATAAGTTGTTTTAGGTTCACAACTTACATCAACAAAAAAAATTTTATCATTATCCCGAACGGGAGTAAGGTTAACGAGTTCTTTGCTTTCGAAAAAGTGATCAACTAAAAAAATCATGGGTGCGCCCCCTTTGCGATGTGGTGCAATAATTTCATCTAACTGGTTAAATGCGCCGCGACCATAAATTACATAGCCAATCATTTTAAAATTTCTGAATGCCATAGGCTTATTTTGAGGAACAAAAATACAAAAATTTATTTGGGGTGATAATGAAGAAGAACTTTGGATTTTGTTTTTGAAAAATTTCTGTGTAATCCATGCTTAAAACTAGAGGAGCGAAACTGCCCTCACCAAATCTTCTGGTGTATCAATCTCTATACCCATGTATTGGGTAACTACCATTTTTAGCGACATCCCGTTTTCTAAATATCGCAGGCACTCAATTTTTTCTGCGGCTTCAAGTGGTGTAATTGGCCAGGAGGTAAAACTTAACAAAGCTTGTTTGCGAAAAGCGTACACACCAATATGTTCGTAATATACAGGAGTAATATTTTTATCACGGTGATAAGGTATAGGACTACGACTAAACATAAGGGCATTAAAATTTTTATCAACAACCACTTTTACATAGTTGGGGTCGGCAATAAATTGTTGTTCGTGTAAAACCTGCATTAACGATGCAACCTGCACCTGTTCATCTGTAAAAATAGCTAACAGTTTTTCAAGTGGTTCTCTTTGCACAAAGGGCTCATCGCCCTGCACATTTACTACAATATCAACACCCATTCCTGCAATAGCCTCCGCAATTCTATCGCTGCCGCTTTCATGTTCCTTAATGCTCATCATGGCTTTGCCGCCGTTGTTTACAATTTCGTTGTAAATAATTTCACTGTCGGTAACCACCACTACGCTATCAAATAAACCAGTGGCAACCGTATTATTGTAAGTATGTAGGATTACAGTTTTATCGCCCAGTATTTGCATTAGCTTGGCAGGAAAACGTGTGGCAGCATATCGTGCCGGTATCATGGCAATTTTTTTCATAGCTCAGTAAAATCATTTTTAAAATGAAGGCGGTAATTCAGTAAATATTTTGTTACAAGATGTGCATCGGTAATTTTTACTATAGGTTGCCGACTGGCCGTATAAAATCTGATTCTTTAATCTACTCCAAAAATCCTGTGGGGTATTAATTTTTTCTTCGATACTTATGGTGCATACCTTACATACCGGACAAGCAATTTCTTTTAAATAATTATTTTCTGCTTCTTTAATTAATGCAACCGCCCGATCAAAATCATTTTCTTCTACTAGTAATTTTATTCCGCCAACAGCAGGGTTAAGTAAGGGATCTATTGTTACGATATATTCATCTTTCATCTGACATTTTATATCATTCTCAGTCATCATCCCCATGGCCATATTTGCTAATAGATAATTATCGTAAGAAGCTATTTGTTTAAAGTTCATAATTTATTATTTACCATCGATGATGATAGGTGTATTTCCTTTACCCATTACTATTACTTTGGCATTGGCACTAAGGGCAAGTTCTTTCATGGCTTTAATTTGTTCGTATTGCAATTGCTGATCGGTAAGTCCGGTATTAATAATGCGCTGGTAATCGGCAATACCCTGCGCTTCTACTCTTTTACGCTCGGCTTCTTGTTTTTCTTTTAATAAAACAAATTCCATTTTTTTAGCATCCTGCTCAGCATTAATTTTTGATTCGATTGAAGCCTTTACCGAATTGGGCAACGTAATATTTCTTATCAGTAATTGCTCCAACATTAAGCCTCTTTTTTTAAAATCTTCCTCAATACTTTTATAAATACGTTGTTGAAAAACATCTCTTTTACTACCAAACAAATCCACCGCTTGGTAATACACAGCATTATCTCGAATTTTTGTACGGGTGATGGGGCGTACAATTTTATCTCGATAATCATCGCCGGTTTCTCTTAATAATTTTGGGGCATCGCCCGACACCACTCGATAAAGTACAGTAAGATCTATTGTTACTTCCAATCCATCGCTTGTTAATACCCTAATAGCATCATCACCCGATTTATTTCCTTCATCATGTACTCCGCTCATAGTATAATTCTGAGTTTTTACATCTAATTTTTTTACATCAAGTAATGGATTAATGAAATGCAGCCCGCTACCCATCACATCGCTTTGAATGCTTCCAAATAAAACCTTTACGCCCACTTCGCCGGCATCTATTTGTTTTACACAGGCATTTAATATTCCTAATAAAATAAAAATTAAACCAACTATGCGACCAATGGATTTAAATTTTTCTAAAGCAAGGCTGTTTTTGATTGCTATTGTTGTAATAATTAAAACAATAATTCCAATAATAATTAATAACATAATAAGTGAGTTTAGACGTGCAAGTTCAATAAAATATTTAATAATAGCGGGAATGAAATTACACAGCTGTTTTTAGCATAAAAAATAATACCGCTTTCGTTTTAGAAAGCGGTTAAAAAACAGTAAAAAATTATTCTCTTAGTTAAGTAAAGGTTTAATTGCTCAACATTAGGGGCATTAACAGCATCAGCAATTCTTCTCCTTCGCCCTGCTTGGTTGGTTTTATAATACCCGCTTTAGTAGACGTGCTTAGTTCCATATTAATATCGCCGGTATCAGCACCTCCAAGCATTTCAATTAAAAATTTAGCATTAAAAGCAATTTGCAGGTCTTCGCCATCGTATTGACAAGCCATGCGCTCGTTACCTTCAAAACTAAAATCAATATCCTGTGCAGCCAATTGCAATTCGCTACCAGTAATGTTTAGGGCAACTTGATTGGTACTTTTATTACTAAAAACGCTAACCCTGCGCAATGCATTTTGAAAATCATGTTTATTAACCGTCATTTTATATGGATTATCAACGGGTATTACTACTTTATAATCAGGAAAGCGCGCATCAATTAAACGGCAAACTAAATCAGTTGTACCGTGCGACACAAATAAGTGATTGGTATTATAAGAAATATGCAGCTCGTCTTCGTTATCAGGCAATGAATTTTTTAATAAATTTAGTGGTTTTTTAGGAACGATAAAAGAATCCTTATTTGGACAACTTACATCGGTACGGGTGTAACGCACGAGCCGATGTGCATCAGTTGCAACAAAGGTTATTGATTTTTTATCCAGTTCAAAATAAACACCTGTCATGGCAGGCCGCAGATCATCATTACTAACTGCAAACAAGGCTTTATTAATAGCGGTAACCAATGCCGAAGAGCTCATGGTAAATGCATTTGCATCATCTGCAGCAGGTTCTTTAGGAAAATTATCAGGCGTTTCTCCCATTACCTTATACTTACCGTTATCGCTGGTAATTTCTACTCCAAAATTTTTGTCGATATTAAAAGTGAGTGGCTGCTCAGTAATGTTTTTTAAAGAATCGAGGAGTATTTTTGCAGGAATACATACTTTACCACTATCTGCGGCCTTAATATCTAGGCGCACTTTCATAACAGTTTCTAGGTCGGTAGCAATTATTGTTAGTTTGTTTTTTTCAATTTCAAACAAAAAATCTTCCAGTATAGGTAAAACGGTATTGGTATTTATTACACCGCTAATTTGTTGTAATTGCTTTAGGAGGGCTGATGAGGAAACAATAAACTTCATAAATATATCTTTAGTTAGCAAATATAAAATTAACGTGGCTAAAAATACGGTGTATTTACCAACAATTTTACTTTTACTTATAATAGCTGCCCTTAACACAGACGGGGGTTCATAGACATAAAATGTGCAAAACACAAATATTGCTATGAATTTTAAAATTTTTGATAAATAGAAATTTTTTTATAAAACATATCTTATATTTGAGCAGAGATCCCCGACTCTATCTTTTCTAGCTCGGGTGTTGTTTCTTTATTTTCAAACCGGTTCTTTCACTCAATTCGAATATGTCGGTGTTTTTTTAAAAGGATTTAACCAGGTGACTTTTTACAATATTTGGGGATTGTACTTTGCAATACCAACGAATTTTTTTACCGTAATAAAAGACTTTTTAAATAGTCAAATCGAAAATTCTGTTTATGAAAAAAATAAAACTGCTTTTATTGTTGCTGGCAATTACCGGGGCTGCTGCTTTTAGCCAGATACAACAGATAAAAATTGTAAGCTTTACAGTAAAAAATCAATTGCCGGCTGTTATCGATAATTGGAACAACATACCCGGCTCTTTATTACTGGTGGCGCAAAAGCCGCCAACAATAAGGGTAAAAGGTATCAGGCTGATGATTCAGATAAGATCCGGCGGCGCCATTGTTTGCAGTAATAATTCAACAGGTGGTTTACAGGTTGATGAGTTTACCACACGAACATTTTCTGCAAACGAGTTAACGGGAACACTGGCGGGTTGCCATGAATTAAAAGACGGAAGCTATACCATTTGTGTACAGTTTTTTAATGTAGACCGGATGGCCATCAGCAACGAAGTCTGCAAAGAGTTTACAGTAGAAACACCCAAAGATGTTGATTATGCCCCCCCCACATTAATAACGCCCGAAAACGAAAAAAGATTTTTACCTAAAGATTTACAGAAGCCGGTAATGTTTCGTTGGACACCAGTTGTTCCCAAGCCACAGTCAGTTACTTATCGTTTAAAAGTTTGGCAACTGATGCAGGGCCAAACCGGATCACAAGCCATGCGTAGCAACCAACCCATTGTTACCAAAGATGTAGATAATTTAACACAGGCTATTGTTACCAATTTATATACAGGCCCCTGCAAACCCCCTTACCTATGCGACTTCATCTGGAATGTGCAGGCTGTAAACCGGGAAGGAAAACCCATAGGTAGAAACGATGGCAACAGCGAGTCTTACACTTTTAAAATTGCTGATGATAACATCAACACAAAAATAGATAGTGTAGATATTGGTTGCTGCGTAAATAATAAACAGAATATATTTATTAAAATAAGCAACCTGCATCTTACCAACACCGCACAGGTAATTGCCATAAAATACCGGGTAAACGGTACAGGGCCACTTATAACACTATCGCCTACAGTACCTGGTTTGCCCAACACAATTACTGCCAATTCTTCGCAGGTATATACTGCCTCTATTAATTGTGTGGACAGTATGCAGACCATTAAATTTATTGTAGATGCTATTTGGCCAACAGATCCTGATAACATCAACAATGAAACCGCCTGGGATACCCTGCATTGTGAATGTGATCCCTGTAAAACAATGGGCGTTACGCTTAAAGAAGATAAACTTACCATTACCGCCAGCAGCAGTGGGCAAATATTATTATCAGGCGTTTTAACAGGGTTAAACCCGGCCAATATTAAAAAAATAACCATGGAGTTGGTTTACTACAACATAGAACAAACCGGCGACAGCAACTGCGTAAAATGCGCAGAAAATAGGGAGTGGGGAAATTTTATAAAACCAGCCAGTTCATTTTTTCCTGGATACAATCCCGGTCTTTTAAACGGGGTAAATTTTGGCAGAGAATGGACCTGGCTTACCACGGTGCAAAAAGAATGTGGCAGCTATGCAGATAATGGTGGTGGTACAGGCAATGGAAACAATAATGGAGTAGATGTTCCAATGTGTGCAACCTGCGGTACAGGGTCTGAGCCTCCAGCACCAGCTAATCCCGCTGCCAAAATTGCCAGTACAACCCCGGTCATTATTATAGGCCCCATACCTAAATTAAATACATTTTGGCTGCCCATTGCAGTGCCGCCCGGAAGCAGTTTAAAATGCTGTGGCGACAAAATAAAAATATGTATTCGTTATACTATTTGGGATTTCTGTTGTCATGCGTGTGATATAATCAAGTGTTATGAAATAGAACGCAAAGCGCAATAAAAAATCATTTCCCAAAAGTTTAAAAAAAATATTATGAAACATATAAATAAATATTTCAAACTTTTTTCAGCAATAGCAATGATAGCATTGTCTATGGCTGCAAAGGCACAGGTAAATGGCTTTACGCTTACCGATGCATCTTTTCCTACGCAACATAGTTTAGGAACTAGCTTTCCTTTAAACGTATCGTTTAACTGGACCAACACTACCACCAGTGCTGTTGTGAAAATAAATTACAACCCGGCATTCGTTAGTTACGATCCATCCTGCGCAGCCAGCCTGCCCGGATGCATGAGTATAACAAACATTGGCAACCAGCTCACCATTACCATGAGCAGTTTATTAGCCTGCACCAACACTGGGGCCATCAGTTTTAATGTATGTTTTAAATTTATCTGCCCCGATTCGTGTACGGGTGTAAATAAGCCGGCAGTATTTAACGGTGTACTTACAGATTTACTCACTATCCAAAATGCTTCCTGCACAGCCAATGGAATATTGAATAATAATTTTTCTCTTAATCATACTTTCTATTCTTTTAACCAGTTGACAGCTGAAGTAACTTACAAGGTTTGTTTCAACAATAACAGCTGTTTTAAAATTAAGAACCCCGCTTTTAATATTTCACTTTCCCCTCCACTACTGGGCACCATTACTTCGGTGTATGGAGGCGCATATACTTATACGCTTGCAGGCACTACTATAACCCCCAACACACCCGCCTTTAATCAATATGCCAATGATTGTTTTTATTATGTGGTAAAACTGCCATGCAGCGTAGGGCTTGGGCAAACGCTAACCAGCAATGTAACGCTTAAAGGAATAAACTGTAATGTTCCCAACAGTAATATTAAAGGGCCGGTACCCGCATCTTTTACTATTCCTGCAGTACCCGCAGCTACACCCAATATATCTGTTTCAACATCGGCCACTGCTACTTATTTTTCTTATACCATTACCAATACCGGCAACACGCCATTAAACCTTACTACTACCAATTTTTTACCCTTGGTTCATTTAAAAAATGCCCCCAGTTCTGTTTCCCAAACCACAACGCAGGTAGGCCTGGTGGGAGGAGTAAAATATTACAATTGTGCACTTACCCCTTCTGGCCCTTTTCCATTAATAGGCAATGGTGCCACAGATGCAAATGCTCCGGCTACCAATACCAAAAAGTTTGATCATACCGTAAATAATTTGCTGCCTGGAAAGTCTGCAACATTAAAGCTCTACTACGATTTAACATCCTCCTGCAGCGGGCCTGCAGGCACTCCACCTTATAAAGACAGTTTATCTATTTCTTATAATTGCGTAGCTCCTGCGGTATCCTGTATCTCCTGTGGTAACGCAGGAGCGGTAACGAATCCTGTAATTATTTACAATCCACAGCCAAACATTTTCTGCGTAGCGAATCTATATATTCCAGGGTGTAAAAATATAGGCGATACCATAGATGTATGTTATGAATTTAAAAATACAGGCGATGCTCCTTTAGTTGGTGGCGTATTTAATGTGCCTTTGCCCGCATGGTTACAAGCCATAAACTCAAGTGTGGTTTACACAGGTTTTTCTCCTAACCCTACCATTATGGGTGCAACCAATATTAAATTTAACTTGCCCAGCCTGCTGGTAAGTGCCAGTTCTTATAAAATATGTTTTAAAGCAATTGTGCAAACAGGAGCCGTAGGCGGATCCAATGGTTTTTGGTCAACCGTGTCTGGAGGTAATTTAATTAACTCACAAAGCACTTGTTATACCTCATTTAATATTTGTGCATTTGCTGCAATAGGCATTGATAAAAAAGTAAAGGGAAGCCTGAACGGAAGCTTTGCAAACAGCGGAACTGGTAATCCTAATACAGCAGTAGATTATGAAATTACCTTACGCAATACAGGAACTATTGCAGTAGATAATTTGGTTGTGATTGACAGAATTCCTGCAATAGGTAATGTTACCATTTTAGGAAGCCCACTTTCTGCACCTGTAAGCAATCAATTTAATATGCAAATGCTTACGGCTCCGGTAAATATTAATTACACCGCATTGTATACCGCTACTCAAAATATTTGTACAGGATGGCCGGCAACAGGTACGCCTTGTATAACCACCCCACCCGGAACATGGACAGGCGCTGTATCAAACGGGGGTGTTAAATTTATTTTTAATCCAACCTTTACACTTGCACCCGGAGGTACTTATACATTTATATTTCAAACAAAAATTCCTACGGGTACCGCCAATGGATTAATTGATTGCAACACCGTTGGCTTCATTGCCAAATCTACTACGGGCGGCTATAACATTAATCCGGTAGAAAGTAACCCGGTTTGTATAGAAGTGGTGGTGCCCGAAGTGCCGCCAGGGGGATGCTGCAAAGATTTATTGAAAAAAATTAAAACAACTCAAACTATAAGCAACGATGCGCTTACCGTAAATGCTACATTAACTGCAGGCCCAGGCAAACTTAAAAAAGTAACCGTATCGCTTGTAAACTTTGAAGTAAAGCATCCCAAAGATTGCGATGTATGCGTAAAGGATCCAAAGCATTTTGGCAATATTACCAACCCCACAAGTCCATTATCATTTAGTACAGTTCCTGTAGGTGTCCCATTCTCTCACTTAATACAGTGGAAAGATAGTTTGGGATATAATTTTAATGCTGGTGTACCCTTAAACTTTACCATACCATTGCCACCACGCAGCGCTATAGCCTGCTGCTGCGATACCATTGAATATTGCCTGCGCTATACTTTTACAGACACTGCCTGTGTAATGTGCGATACTACTATTTGTTACAAAATATTTAATGGCAAAGATTGTAAAGAAACCGGTGGAGGAACGAATAACGGTGAAGTATGCAATTGCAGTTGGAAGCCGGTGTTTAGTTATGAAGGCGGAAAAAAAGAAGTGGCCTGTGGTGGCACAGTTACTTTATTTAAAGGAAATATTCCTGTGTCGCTTAACCCGAATTTTTCATGCAGCCCGGCATCTGCCACCTGCACACCCACAGGGTTAACGGTACTCATCACCAATAATACAACAGGGGGAACTTCTGTACTAAGCGGGCCCAATTACAATTTTACTTTTTCACAATCGGGTAATTACACCTATAATTTATCGGGCACCTGCGGCAGCACAAAATGCGATTGCAGACTCACGGTAATTATACCGTAATAATTAAAATATGATGAATAGAAAAACGATCTGTGTTTTATGCATTGCTATTTTTGGTTGCGGGCATTTTTTATATGCACAAACAAAAAAGCCTGCGCCTTTTTCTGTAAGTGGCACGGCAGGTGTAAGCTACGAAGGTTATGGCCTGCATCGAAACCCATCGGGCTGGACAGGCTACCAACCCCGTAAACCATGGAATCAGGTGCGCTTTAATTTTACACCAACTTTTAAGCTTGGTAAAAATTTCAGCCTACCGTTTAATTTTAATTTTGCTGCCATACCTACAAATTTTGCAGGGCCGTTTGCAGGTATAAAAAAACCAAGCTTCGGGCAATTCATAACAAACCCCATGAACAGTTTTGGCCTCAATCCAAAATATAAATGGGCCGAGCTGCAGTTGGGTACGCAATATTTAAAATACTCCGATCTTTCTACCGGCGATATTGGTGTATTTGGCATTGGGTTTGATCTGAGGCCAAAAACATTGCTCTTTAAATTTTTTACCGGTATATCACAGCAGGGTATAAATTATGTAGCAGGCCCGCCAACGGTTGTGGGAGCCTACAAAAGAAGAAACTGGATGGCACAGATAGGTACCGAAAAAGAAGGTAAATATTTATTTGCTTTAAATATTGCAAAGGGAAAAGATGTACCAACATCTTCTGCGCCGCCACCGGTTACCATCAGGCCGCAGGAAGGTTTAGTGATAAGCGTGGTATCGGATTTATACATGGACAAAGGATTTTATTTTAAAGCCGAAGGAGCTCAATCTATTTTTACCAAGGATGTGGCAACCCCTTTAACACTTTTGCTAAAAGGACTAAAACCTTTTATTGAAGCACACACTTCTACAATAACTGATTATGCTGCACAAGCTGCGGTTGGAAAAAAATCGAAGAATTTTGATATTGGTGTAATGGTTAAATATTTGGGTGCAGGATTTCAAACCATTGGTTATCCGTTTTTACAAAGTGATAGATTGGACTATACCGTTAACAACCGCATTAATGCCTGGAAAAACAAAATGAATATTGTAGCTACTTTAGGCCAACGGATAAATAATGTAAGTAACACGGCATTAAAAGCAAAACAGTTTATTGGTAACCTCAATTGGTTTACACAGTTTAATGATAAGTTCAGTTTAAATGTTAATTACAATAATTTTGGTTTTCAAACAGCCAGTGGTATTAATCCATTTGGCATAAAAAATGTAAGTAACGACCTTGGCATTAACCCAACGGTTACATGGACAGGTAAAAAAATTATTCACCTGATCAGCATGAGTTACAATTATAGTAAATACGATGAACGGGATGTGATTACCGGGCTTACCACATCAAACAATACCCACACAACCTTGCTTACCTATGTACCTACATATCTTGAAAAAGAGATATCACCCGATTTTAGTATTTTATATTTTTATAATGATGTGCCCGGTGCAAAAATCGCTTTAGCCACCATCAGTAGTGCGTTGAGTATGCAGGTCGCTAAAAAGAAATTAAGGTTACGGGGACAATTACAATATACACTTGGTAAATTAAATAGTTTCAGCAATAGCAATAATTTAATTGCCTCCTGTAATATTGATTTTAAATTAACCAAAAAACTAAACTGGAGTACTTTTTTAACAACCAACTATTTTAAATATGGAAACGAAATAATACCCAACGGCGCTAATTATGTAGAAACCACCTGCCGCACCGGATTTCAATATCGTTTTAATACTAAAAAATAAAAAAGTAATATGAAAAAAATATTTTCATTGTTAATATCCGCCTGTATTTTTAGCACAGGCATTGCACAGTTAAATATAAGTCTGATTGTAAACGGTCAGCCTCCTGCTCAATTGTCTGAGTGGGGCAACAGAAGAGAAGTGCTTACTTTAATAGTAAGTGCTCCCGGCGTTATAGGCGAGTCTTTTAAGTTAAAAACTGAAATAAAATTAATTGACGGAACCGTCATTGCTACTACTGATTTGGCCAAATCACCGGTGTTTATACCAAGCACAACGGGTACCACTATTTTAGTTGCCAACGATGTTATGCCACTGGAATACATGGTATTTACCGGAAAATACAAAACCTCATTGGAAAGAACGGGTAAAATGCCAGCCGATAACTATACCATTTGTACAAAACCGGTACGAACAACAGATTACGGCCCAATGGGCGAAATGAAATGTAAAAACTTTTACCTAGCCACAACTCAATTACCCATTTTAATGAAACCTTACAATGAAGAAGTCCTGGATGCCAAAAAAGCCCAAACGGCTATTATATTCAGGTGGTCACCCGTTGTACCCAGACAAATATCGCCGGTTACTTATCGTATACAAGTGTTTGAAGTGTTGCCAACACAAAGTCCGGTGCAGGCTTTAAGGAGTAACCAACCTGTACTGGATAAAGAAATTTTAGCGGCCACGCAATATATCTGGCAGCCACAGTTATCATTTAGTTGGATAGGTCCAGATGAAGATTTGGGATATGTCATAAGCGAAAATAAAAGTAAAATTAAAGAGCAAAGTATGCGGTTTATTTGGACTGTTCAGTCGTTGGATAAAGATCACAATCCGGTTACCAGAACGGATGGTAATGGAGAAGGAAGAAGTGAGCCTATTCTATTCTTTGTTAGCATAAAAAATCCTATGCTTTTAAAATAGGAGAATTTTTTACAATATTGGGGTATTGCATTTTGTAATAACCAACGCGTTATTTTTTTTCTTTTTTATCCCGATGAACACAGCATATTATTCAACTGAAGCGGCCCTACAAAAAGCAAAACATTATTGTGCATACCAAGAACGATGCCACAGCGAAGTAAAAGAAAAATTATACAGCTTTGGCATTAATAAAAAAGCGGTTGATGAATTACTGAGCGAACTAATCAGTGATAATTACCTGAATGAAGAACGTTTTTCCATATTGTATGCTGGTGGAAAGTTTAGAATAAAACAATGGGGAAAAGTTAAAATTAAATATAGTCTTAAACAAAAACAGGTAAGTGACTATTGTATTAAAAAGGCTTTAGCAGCTATTAATGATACTGATTACAATACAACTTTAGGAAAACTTTTTGCTAAAAAATTAAAAACACTGAAAGCAGAAAAAAATATTTTTATAAAAAAAAGAAAACTGCAAGATTATTTAATTCAGAAAGGGTACGAGCTAGATTTAATAAGAAAGTTGATTGCTAGGGGTTGATAAAGCCACTAATAATAAAAAGTATAACAGCTAAAAAATTATTAGCTCTCCCTCGTTGCACTTGTTTTTATTTTAAAAATTTAATTAAATATTTCAACGATTTCAATTTATTTTCAATCGTATCCATATCACAGATAAGTTCTTTTCTGTTGTATTTTTTTATATCAAAAACATGATTTGATTTTTTTTCAAGCTTTTCAAACTGATCAAGACAAACAAAACATCGGCTAAAAACACCCATATTAATGAGGCCTAAAAATTTTCTAACCTTATTTTTGGAATATCCAGATTTGTAGGCAGATTCTACACTCAAAATTAAAAGAGCTGTATAATAAAAGCGAAATTCTTTAATTGTAGTTGTTGTAGTAATGATAGTACTTACGCCATTTTGATAATCTTTATACACATCAAAAATATCATTACTCAATTGCATTAAACCGCCAATACAAAACAACATTTTTTCTTCTCCTTTTTTCATAGGATGTTCAAAAGCGGTTCGGTAATACAATACAGACTCGGCTCCCTTTCGAAGGGTAACATCTTTTATTACTTCGTAAGATAAACCAGGTACATCCTGCTGCTTACTGAGTAATTGTGCATAAAATACTTTGTAAATTTGAGCCCGCATTTGCGCTGGCACGGGCGCATTATTTAGGGCTGTTTTATAAAAGACAAGAAAAAGTTTTTCACTAGCAGTGTTGCCGATAAATTGTTCCGGGTTTTCAATAAAATTTTTTACACCTTGTTCTGAAAGTCTTTGTTTATCAAAAAAATCATCACCCAAACCCGTCATAGCGCCCTGGCAGGTGCTAGCCAACCTTTCTTTATCTGTCATAGGCGTTCCCCTAAGTGAACAAAAAGCTTCGCCTAAAATAGCAGGAACAGCCAAGCCATAATAATCTAATATTTTTTTACAATCATTTTCATCTAAGCTGTCATCATTTATTTTAATAGCATCGGCTAGTAATACACGGATGTTTTTAAGAATAAAATTTTTCTGTTTTTTTATATTTAATACAGTAGAAAATGGTATTTGTAAGGTTTGCAAAAACCCTGATATGTTTTCAATAATGGGCATGTGTTTATATATTCTACATTAATTAAAGTGAAAATAATAAATAAAATGTAAGCGATGTAAAAATGGAGGTATAAATACGAATAATAATTTTTCTATTTTAAATATCAAGACAGCCATTAGCTCCTAAATAATTAAAAACTACCTTTGCGGTATATTTTTAGTTATGATATTTAGTGATTTAAATTTAAGCGCTCCTTTACTTAATGCGTTGGCTGAAAATGGCTATATAAACCCTACTACGATTCAGCATAGGGTTTTTCCTATAGTAATGAGTGGTAGAGATGTGTGTGGTATTGCACAAACTGGTACGGGAAAAACCTTTGCTTATTTATTGCCCCTACTGCGCTTATGGAAATTTAGTAAGGATAAAAATCCACAGATATTAATTATAGTACCCACAAGAGAATTGGTAGCACAGGTAGTTGAATCGGTAAAAGAATTATCTACTTATATGAGTGTGGTTGCTCTAGGTGTTTATGGGGGAGTAAATATAAATACACAGTGGACAGAGTTACAAAAAGGTGTTGATGTATTAGTAGCTACGCCTGGTAGACTATATGATCTTGCAGTTAATGGTGCTTTTAAAACAAAGTCGATAAAAAAATTAGTTATTGATGAAATGGATGAGATGCTTAATCTTGGATTTAGAATTCAGATAAAAAACATCCTAGATCTTATACCTGCCAAGCGACAGAATCTTTTGTTTTCGGCAACTATAACTGATGAGGTGGAAAAGTTAATGGACACCTATTTTAATAATCCCGAAAGAGTGGAAGCTGCACCTACAGGAACGCCACTAGAAAATATTGAACAAGTATATTATGCGACACCAAATTTTTACACTAAGATTAATTTGCTACATTTATTATTATCACAAGATGAAACCATGACTAAAGTTGTGGTATTTGTAGCTACAAAAAAAATAGCCGATGATTTGTATGAACAATTAGAATCTAAATTTCCGGGAACGGCCGGGGTAATACATTCAAATAAAGAGCAGAATTATCGTTTTAATACGGTAAAACAATTTCACGAGGGGATTTATAAGTTTATTATTGCAACGGATATTGTTGCAAGAGGAATTGATATTTCTGAAGTAACGCATGTTATAAATTTTGATGTACCCGAAGTGCCCGAAAATTATATACATCGCATTGGTAGAACAGGGCGTGCCGATAAAAAAGGCATAGCAATTAGTTTTATAACCGAAAATGAAAAGCCATTACAAAAAGCTATAGAGTCATTGATGAAGCAATCCATAACTCAAATAGTGCTACCCGAAAATTTAATTATTTCCGACTTATTAACAGAAGAGGAGATGCCTAAAGTTTACATGAAGACTATCCAGCTTAAAATTCCAAAAAAAGAAGAAAGCGGTCCGGCATTTCATGAAAAGTCTGCTAAAAATAAAAAGGTAAACTTTATAGTGAGGAAGAAAGATAGGATGATGAAAAAATATGGCAAGCCGATAAAGAGAGCGCCTAAAAAATGATAAAAATCAATAAACTTAAAGATAATATAGTAGTAATTTTAAATTTTCAAATGCCTTAGATCAAAGTTGGGGACTTTACCTTTTATTTTACTATAAAAAGCGATAATTTTTTTAAAGTCTTCTGCTTCATTATCTCCAGCAAAAAAAGCATCGCCAATAATTACTTTTTTATTTTCAAAATCAAATCCAATAGGTACAATAGGGACGCCTGCTTTTTTTGCAATAAAATAAAATCCGGTGCGTAGTGTATTAACTCGTTTGCGCGTACCCTCGGGCGATAGCCCTAAAATAAAATTATCTTTAGCGGTAAAGAGCGCAGCAACCTGATCAACCATACCGTGTTTACTAAATCGATCAACAGGTGTCCCGCCCAATGCTTTTAATATCCAACCTAGCGGGCCTTTAAACAATTCTTTTTTTCCTAAAAATTTTGCATGATTAATTTGCATTTCATTACGAGTTGCAAATCCAACAAATACATCAACCCAGTGGGTATGCGGGGCTACAGCCAGCACTATTTTTTTATATTGATATGGGAATTTACCAGATAATTTCCAGCCAGATAATTTCCAATATAGTTTTAAAAATAGACGAAACATAATAGAAAGGTAATGGAATTGTATTAATCAATAAAAAGATTTATTATTATGATATTTATCAGTCAAAGAAAAAATGCATAAGCCTTAAAAAGAAAGCTTTTCTTGTAAATTTCATTATTGCTATTTTTATAATGGCAACATAGCCCACTCATCAAATATATAATTTTATTTTATTTTTTAAAAAATAAGAGCAAGTAAAAATAAATTAGGTTAACAGTTTTTAAAGATTTTTACAGGAGCTTCTTCTAACATAGCTTCTATTTTTTTTGCAGCATTGGTAATTGAAAGTCCCCCCAAATTTGTGCAACGAAGGGTATGATGTATCTGATCTCCAACCACTTTCATGGTTTCTATAACTTCGTCTAGTGGTATCAGTTGTTCATAATTACTAAGCGCCATATTGGTGCAGGATACGGCGTTAGTTGCTGCCATTACATTACGGCCTAAGCAGGGGGCTTCTACCCGATTGCCAATAGGATCGCAGATGATGCCCAGCGAATTTTGTAAAGCCAGCGAAGCAGCAGAAATACTTTGTTGTAAGCTCCCTCCTTTCATTTCTGTAATCGCTGCGGCAGCCATGCCACCCCCCGATCCCGTTTCGGCCATACAGCCACCAACTTCGGCAGCAAAAGTTGCATGTGCCGCAATAAAAACACCAATTAAACCAGCAGATAGCATTGCCTTAACCAACTCATCTTCGTGCAGCTGCATAGAATGTGCAGTACCAAATAAAGCGCCAGGCAAGGCTCCACAGCTTCCTGCTGTGGGTGCTGCTACAATAACACCCATTGAGCTTTTTACCTCCATCATGGCACTTACATACATGATGATACGGTTATTAGTTTCTCCGCCAACTAATTTATTGGCATCTAGTTTTTCTTTAAACTGTAAAGACTGACTTCCTAAAATGCGATCTTTATAATGGGTGCCTTGTAAACCTAATTTAATGGCTTGACCCATGATGTGAATAATGCCTCGCATTTTTTCAAAAACTTCACTTGCGCTAATATCTCCCCTTGCCATTTCGTAATCAACTGCTAGTTGCCATAGCGATTTATTTTTATCAATATTATACTCCATCATTTGGTTGCAGGTAATAAAAGGTACTTGTAAATTTTTACGAGCCATTACTGGTAAAACAGGTTCTAGTTGCTTGATGAATGAAACACCTTCCATTACCAGTAACTCTTTATAAATACCTTCATCTAAAAATGTCTGTGATTTAATTTCTATAAAAGATAGTTCCCCTTTATGAAATTCTAAATAATCAAATGGTGTAGAAGAGGTTAAAAACGTAATGATATTTTCTGGCTTATCGCAGTAAATTAATGTTTCAAAATAATCCCCCGCCATAGAAACTTTTACCTCATCAATGGCAATTACTTCTATCATACCCCCTCCGGTGGATATGGCAGTTAGTTTTCTGGTTTCTTTATTATTGTTCAGCGTTATTTTATACAGGTTAGGATGACTGTTACCAATATCAACAATATGAATGTTAATATTTATACCTGCTGTTACCATATATTTATCAGATTCGGGCAGGCGTTCGTCATAAGCTTCCCATCCTAAAAAGCCACCAAATAATCCCATATCCGATCCCTGACTTTTATGTGTGGTTGCCAACGATCCGTTAGGATCAAACTCAATTAAAATATCTTTAATATTTTCATCCATCAGGTTTCGGCACAAGCGAGCAATACGCAAGGATGCAGCACAGTGTGAGCTAGATGGGCCGCGCATAACTGGGCCAATAACATCGTTGAATATACTGGGGTATGTGCTCATATTTTTTTGTTAAGTTATTATATATTCTTTGGGGTATCTACAAATTATCCTTCCAAAATTTTTCCATACTTCGCCTCATATGCAGTGTTGTATTTTTTCCCTGGCTAATACTATGGTCGCGCATGGGGTAAGAAAACATGGTAAATAATTTATTATTTTTAATTAGCTCATTTGTCAACATTTCAAAATTTTGATAATGCACATTATCGTCGCCCGTGCCATGAATAATCATTAGGTTGCCTTCTAATTTACCGGCATGTGTTAACGGAGAGCCATCTCGGTAACCAGCAATATTATCACTTGGCAAACCCATGTATCGCTCTTGGTAAATATTATCATATAACGTTTGTAGGGCAACAAAAGAAACAGCGATTCCCGTTTTATAAATATCAGCATGCCTAAACATACAGTGTAACGTCATTTGCCCCCCGCCGCTCCATCCCCAGATGCCAATTCTTTTTTCGTCAACAAAAGAATAAGAAGTAACAATTTTTTTTGCGGCCTTTGCCTGATCATCGGCAGCCATTAAACCAATTTGGCGATAAATGGATTTTCTAAAATCGCGACCACGGGGTACCCGGGTACCCCGGTTATCGATACTTACAATAATATAATTCAATTGATTACTCAAGTATTGGTGCCAGAGGTTATCTCCAGTTCCCCAGTTATCTTGCACAGTAGAACCCGCGGGTTCTCCATACACATGAATTAAGAGGGGATATTTTTTCTGCGGATCAAAATTAATAGGTTTTATCATCCATGCATCTAATACTATATCTCCAATATCTACCTGAAAAAACTCTTTGTTACGCAACCCCAGTTCATTCATTTTTGTTTTTAAAGCGCCGTTATCTTCCAATAATTTTATTTCTTGGTGTGTATTAAGATTAATTAGCGATATCCGGCGAGGGGTATTCGAATTCTCAAAACTATGGATGGCATATCTTGCATCAGCACTTATTTGATAACTATGTTGCCCCGCCATGTTTGCAGGCGAAACTTTTTCTGCTTCTCCGTTTCCATCCAATCTACTGCGGTACAGGTAACGCTGTGTAAAATTATCTGGGGAAGCAATATAGTAAACAAAGCCACCAACAGGATCAATACAATTAATATTCACGACATCAAAATTTCCTTTTGTTATAAGTTTAATTTCTTTTCCATTGCGAGAAACTTTATACAAATGCATCCAGCCATCTTTTTCGCTGGTCCAAGTAAATGATTTAGTATCATCAAGCCAAACTATATTATCATGTATATCTAAAAAAGCTTCGTCTTTATCGGTAAGTATATTTTTTACCCCCATGGTTTTTGTGTTACCCACCCAAACGGTGTTTGTATTTTGTAAACGGTTTAATTGCTGTAACATTAATTCGTCAGAGCCTGGTATATAATCCATTCTGGCTAAATAATTATTGCGTGGATCGCCAGGTATAGCAAACCATTTAGTTTTTCCACCAGTTGAAGATATTACGCCTACTTTAACCGCCGAGTTTGCAGTACCCACTTTTGGATAAGGCAAAGGAATTGGTTGAGAATAATTGGAATCTATATTGTTGATCATAAAAAATGTTCCAACCTCTTTTGTATCGGATTGCCAATAGGCAATATTTTTCCCATCGGGGCTCCATCTAAACCCATCTAAGTCATCTAACTCCTCTTCATATACCCAATCAAAAGTGCCATTAATAATATTATTGCCACCATCCTTTGTTAATGGTATTATTACGCTTGTGTTAATATCTTCTGCATAAATATTTAGCTTACTTACATAAGCCACTCTATTACCATCTGGCGAAAATTTAGCAAACATAAGTGTAGCTTCTTCAAGGCCTTTACCCATTTGCGTTAGTTTATTATTTTTAAGATTTAGCACCCAATAATCGCCTTTTGAATTTTGCCTCCACACTTTACGAGTATTAGTAAAAATTAAAAGTTTATTATTATCATCACTCCATATATAATTGGCAATAGATAAAGGTTTATTTGTGCCGTTGGGTATTAGTTGTTTTGCATTTACCAAAACTCGTCTCGCCCCAGTGGCTGCATCATATACTACAATATCGTTTCCTTTTGCATCGGTATTACTCTCCAGTGTTGAATAACCCTTATTATCTTTCATCCATCTTACTGGCCCAAATCCTTTTGCATTATACATCCTGCTAGAATAAATATCTTCTAGTGTTAATTTTTTATTTTGAGCAATACTATTGCTACTAAAAAAACCGATGATAATAAACAGTATACTTAATGAAATTTTACAATTCATAATGTAGATTTTATTTATAAGAAGTACAATAATATTTATTCAATAATATAAATAGCCCCTGGTATTGTTTTAAATTCAATTTGGTTGTCAGATAGTTTTTTAAAGGTAACATGTTTCCCATTGCTACTGATCTTCATGTTGGGTTTATATTCAATTTTGCAAAGCTCACCCGCTTTTGATAAGATTTTAAGTTGTGTTATCATTTTATTTTTCCAACTAAATTCTAGCTGAAAAGCGCCTCTGGCACAAAATCCCACACATTCGCCTTTGCTCCACTCGTCGGGCAAAGCTGGCAATAGTTTTATGTATCCGTCGTGTGATTGCATCAGCATTTCAGTAACGGCAGCACTAACGCCTAAACTACCATCTACCTGAAGCGATTTGCCACACAATGCAAATAAAGAACTACAAGATTGCTCTTTTAAGTAACCCTTATAAATTTTATTAGAGCGGTTGCCATCACCCAGCCTTGCCCATAAAGCCATCTTCCATGCTCGTGAAAAACCTGTTGATGCATCCCCTCTTTCTTCCAGCACTTTTTTATAAGCATCTATCAATGCAGGAGTCCTTTTTTCGTACAATACTTTGCCTGGATATAATCCGTACATGTGGGAAAAATGTCGATGATTTTTTTCTAAAGATTTCCAGTCGTCTGCCCATTCCTGTAAGGCTCCATCTTTGCCAATTTTTGGAGGAACTAATTTTTCTCTAGCTATGCTAACCTGTTGAATAAAACTGTTTTCTTTATCTAAAATTTTTGAAGCTTCAATATAATATCCAAAGAGGTCGTACAAAATTTGCATGTCGATGGAAGAGCCTGCGCAGATTGTTGTACCTTCTCTAAACCCTGCAGTTACCTCATCAAAATAAGGTTTATTGCCACCGCCATCGGGAAAGTTTTCGGGCGAGGTGGAAGGATTTGTAACCAGCCATTTTCCATTGGGGTGTGGCACTAAAAAATCCATAAAGAATTTAACTGAGCCCTCCATTAACGGATAAGTTTCTTTTAAAAATTTATTATCCCTACTATATTCATAGTGCTCCCATATATGTGTACAGAGCCAAGCGCCACCAACCGTAAATGTTCCCCAGGTGGGGCCATCCATTGGTGCTGCAACCCGCCATATATCAGTATTTTGGTGTAATACCCACCCGTTTGCGCCGTAATGTTCGCGGGCAACTTCTGTACCCTGGTCGGTTATTTCCTTTATCAATTTAAATAAGGGTTCGGCGCATTCCGACAGGTTACTGCTCTCTACCGGCCAGTAATTCATTTCGGTATTGATGTTGGTGGTGTATTTTGAATCCCAAGCAGGATTCATATTGTCGTTCCATATACCTTGTAAGTTAGCCGGCTGGGTGCCAGGTCTTGATGAACTGATTAGGAGATACCTGCCAAACTGATAACTTAGTGCAGCCATACAAGGATCTGATTCGGTTTGAATTTTTTTAATCCGCTCTGGTGTCGGTAAAAAAGAATTTTTAGTAATAGGTAGTTGTAGTGATACCCGGTCAAAATATTTTTTATGATCAGCTATTGCCGATCTTACAATGGTTTGATATTTTTTATTTTCAAAGTTATTAAAATAATTTTCTATTCTTTGGTGTGGATTAGCGCTAACATCTTTATAGTTTACAAAATTTGTTGCTGCTGCAAAATACAAGGTAACTGCATTTGCATTTTCAATAATTAAATCAACGCCATCTGTTTTTATAGTACCCCCCTCTAGCACTGCTTTAATTTTTGCTTCGTACCTCATTTTTCCTTCCACACCCATATAGTCGGCTGATTTGCCGGTAAGTATTAATCCATCATTACCATCCGAATCCATTTTAAAATAATCGGTTGCATAATTAGAATGTGTATCGTTTCTTTCGCCCCGCAAATTTGCGGTAACGGAAATACTGCCCGGCTTATCAGCTGTAATGCGTATAACTATAAACTGATCGGGGGCCGATGCTAATACCTCGCGCTGGTAGCTGATTCCATTAGTTGTGTAAGTCACGCCGGCAATTCCGGTTTCTAAATCAAGCCAACGTTTATAATTAGTAACACTGTCTTCATTTTTAAAAAATAAATGCAGATTAGCTAAGCATTGATACTTCATTTGCTCTACTGGATAACCCATTAAATTACGACCGAATAAATTATGTGCCGCCAGGTATTTTTCTTCAAAAACCAGTTTTTGTATTTCGGGTAAAACTTTATAACCACCTTTTACTACGGTTGAATAAGGGCCGCCAGACCAATAAGTTTCCTCATTTAACTGAATACGTTCTTCGTTATTTTTTCCAAAAACCATAGCTCCTATACGTCCGTTACCAACTGGTAATGCCTCATCCCATTTTTTTGCAGGCGAATTATACCATAATAATGTAGCTGGATTAAAATTTTCGGTATTTATTAAAAATGCTATTTCTTTTTGCTGTGCAAAAAGTACAGGAGTAAAAAAAAAGAATAAAATTACAAAAAAGTATTTGCCATATCTCATCATTAAATACTATTTTAAAGTATAAATTAATAGCGGGAACAGAGGGTATAAATAAGCATTTTTTAAAAGTAATAAAAAATATGGAAGAAGATATTGTAATTTTTTAAAATTCTGCACTCTTTGGATACCTAGGAAAAGGAATAACATCTCTAATATTACTCATGCCGGTTACAAATTGCACCAGTCGCTCAAATCCAAGCCCAAAACCGGCATGCGGACAAGTACCGAATTTTCTCGTTTCCAGGTACCACCATAATTCTTCGACGGGCACATGCATTTCTTCCATACGTTGTATAAGTTTATCCATGCGTTCTTCCCTTTGACTTCCACCAACAATTTCGCCAATACCTGGTGCTAAAATATCCATGGCAGCAACTGTTTTTCCATCGTTGTTTTGGCGCATATAAAAACTCTTTATTTCTTTTGGATAATCTGTAAGTATTACCGGCTTTTTAAAATGCTTTTCTACTAGGTAGCGTTCGTGTTCACTTTGTAAGTCGGTACCCCAAACCTCTATTAAATATTTAAATTTCTTTTTCTTGTTATGATTACTATTTTTTAATATTTCTATTGCTTCTGTATAAGTTAATCTTTCAAAATCGTTATCAACAACAAATTTTAATTTTTCTAACAAACCCATGTCACTCCTTTCGCTTTGAGGTTTTTGTTTTTCTTCTTCGTCTAATCGAAGCGATAAAAACTCCATATCTTCTTTGTTATTCTCCATGGCATATTTAATAACATACTTTATAAATTCTTCTGCTAGGGTCATATTATCCTCTAGATCGTTAAAAGCTACTTCGGGTTCAACCATCCAAAATTCGGCAAGGTGGCGTGTGGTATTGCTATTTTCGGCACGAAAAGTTGGTCCAAAAGTATAAATATCGCTTAAAGCCATAGCTGCCAGTTCCCCTTCTAGTTGTCCGCTTACTGTAAGGTTGGTGCTTCGTCCAAAGAAATCTTCTTTAAAATTAATGTTGTCGTATTCATTCTTCGGTGCTGTTCCGTCTAACGGCAATGTAGTTACTTTAAACATTTCTCCCGCCCCCTCCGCATCGCTTGCTGTAATGATGGGTGTATGCAGGTATATAAATCCTTTATCATTAAAAAATTTATGAATAGCAAATGCTAAGGCATGGCGCACACGAAATACAGACCCAAAAGTATTTGTACGAAAACGCATGTGTGCATTTTCTCTTAAAAACTCAAGACTATGTTTTTTGGGTTGCATAGGATATGTTTCGGCATCACTATCACCCAGTATTTCTATTGTTGTTGCTTTAAGTTCTACTTTTTGTCCTTTTCCTAATGAAGGAATAATTGTGCCACTTGCTCTAATGCAAGCGCCTGTGGTAAGGCGTTTTAAAAGAGCCTCGTCAAACATACCTAAAGTGGCAACAATTTGTATATTATTATTAGTGCTGCCATCGTTAAGAGCAATAAACTGGTTGTTTCTAAAAGTCCGTATCCAGCCCATAACCGTTGCTTCGTAGTTAGTCTCCTCAATAGCTAACAGGGTTTTAATTCTAATTCTTTTGTTAAACATATATGATTTATTAAGAACAAAGATAAGGATAGAACGCCGACGAGAGCGGTTGGGGTGAATTTTACTAATTAAATTAAAGTGCAGAACTCAAAATGAATTCTGCCATATATTCTATATTTTTATCCGTCTAGCGGGTTAAATTCTCTAGTTATTCTAAAAAAACACTTTTTTTTAAAAAAATCTCGTAATATTGCTATTGAATTGGACCGATAGATAATATTCAACCAAACATTTCATCAGCGATTCAAGTTCCGTCAATAAAAATTCTCAATCACTATTTACAGACTTAAGACTAGATTTTTGAAGAAAATCATTTTCAATTTTTATGTACAACATTTCACAACTGAACGAATTGCTCGTTCCTGAGTTGCTTGATATTGCAGAGCAAATTAATATATCCAATACAAAAAAGCTTACTAAGCCAGATTTAATTAATAAGATTCTGGAAACCCAATCAATTATGAGTATCGAAAAAAACAAAGATGGCGAAAAGCCCAAGCGTAAGCGGATAGTAAAATCTGCTGAAGTAGAAATCACTGAACCGGTAGTTGATATAAAAATCAAAAAGCCTGAATCCGAAAAAAAACCTGTTAAAAAGCAGATAGAATTAGCGGATGAAGATGAGGACGTGCAGCCAATCACGGATCAAGAAAGTACGGTTCCTGAAGCTATTGCACAAATGCTGGCCGAAACTGACGAACAAGAGCAGGAAGCTGAAGTTGAACTAGAAGGAGAAGCTGCGCAGGTTCCTGCAAAACAATTCAATCAACGACAGCTACCGGCATTTAATATAGAATTTGATGGGGTTATCTTAGGCGAAGGTGTTTTGGAAATGATGGCCGACGGGTATGGGTTTTTAAGAAGTAGTGATTATAATTATTTATCATCGCCCGATGATATTTATGTTTCTCCTAGCCAGATAAAATTATTTGGCATAAAAACAGGGGATACAGTTTATGGCAGCGTTAGACCACCAAAAGAGGGAGAAAAATATTTTGCTTTATTAAAAGTAGAAACCATCAATGGAAAGTCGCCGGAAGAAGTAAGAGATCGTGTTCCTTTTGATTATTTAACACCCTTATTTCCATTTGAAAAATTAAATCTTTGTACTCGCTCCGATAATTATAGTACTCGTATCATGGATTTGTTTACTCCTATTGGTAAAGGACAACGTGGTTTAATTGTTGCCCAACCCAAAACGGGTAAAACTATGCTACTAAAGGAACTAGCCAACGCTATTGCCGAAAATCATCCAGATTGTTACTTAATGATTGTATTGGTTGATGAAAGGCCAGAAGAGGTTACAGATATGGAACGCAGTGTAAAGGCAGAAGTTATTGCTTCTACATTCGACGAGCCTGCCGAAAAGCACGTTCGCGTTAGTACAATGGCACTTCAAAAAGCAAAGCGATTGGTAGAATGTGGGCATGATGTAATTATTTTATTGGATTCAATAACTCGTTTAGCAAGAGCTCATAATACTGTTGCTCCGTCAAGTGGAAAAGTATTAAGTGGCGGTGTGGAAGCTAATGCTATGCAAAAGCCAAAACAGTTTTTTGGGGCTGCTCGTAAAATTGAAAATGGTGGATCACTAACTATTATTGCTACAGCACTAGTTGATACTGGCAGTAAAATGGATGAAGTTATTTTTGAAGAATTCAAAGGTACTGGCAATATGGAATTACAACTAGAGCGGAAATTATCGAATCGCAGAATTTATCCTGCTATTGATATTGTTGCTTCATCTACTAGGCGCGACGATTTGTTGCTTGATAAAGATACTTTTCAACGCATGTGGGTGTTGCGTAAGCACATGGCCGATATGAATCCGGAAGAGGCTATTAATACGTTGTTGAAAAATATGAAAGGAACAAAAGATAATGCAGAATTTTTAACAAGCATGAACGGTTAAAAGTAAAAAATTTAAAAGAACAAATACAAGCCGCTGATTTTTTGGCGGCTTTTTCTTGACGTAATTTTAGGTTATCTTGTTTTCTTACAAAATAAAAAATGCCGATACAAAAAATCAATATAGAAGAATTTTTATCAATGGCAAAACTACACCCTGTATTGGATGTGCGCAGTTTGAGTGAGTATAATCATGCGCATATACCAACAGCGTATAGTTTACCCTTATTTAATGATGAAGAAAGAACACAGGTGGGTACTGCTTATAAACAGCAAAGTCGTGAAGAGGCTATTAAAATTGGGTTGAATTATTTTGGGGTTAAAATGAGGGCGATGGTTGAAGAAGTGGAGAACATAGTTAGTAATTGGCAGTTGGTAGTTGGCAATCAGCAACATGATGCACCTTGCCAACTACCAACTGCTAACTGCGTACTTCTGCATTGCTGGCGTGGCGGTATGCGTAGTTCGGCTGTGGCCTGGTTGTTAGATATGTATGGTTTTAAAGTGTACTTGCTGGCTGGAGGTTATAAAGCTTATCGAAACTGGGTGCTTGCGCAATTTAATAAAGATTATAATTTTAATATTATAGGGGGATATACAGGGAGTGGAAAAACATTGTTGTTGCATGAAATGAAAATAAACAATAAAACAATTATTGATATAGAAGGGCTGGCTAATCACAAAGGCTCGGCATTTGGGGCTATTGAAAATTTGCCACAGCCTGGACAGGAGATGTTTGAAAATATACTAGCACAAACACTTGCTCAGATTACATTATGCAACGGGCAGTTTGCAAAAACACACAATAATCTGCACCCGGGTAGAAATTCCCAACTGTCAAACGCCAACTCTATTTGGTTGGAAGACGAAAGTCAGCGCATTGGTAATTTGCAAATACCTATGTCGCTTTGGTACACTATGCGAAAAGCGCCTGTATTTTTTATGGATATTCCCTTTGAAGAAAGACTGAATTATATAACAGAAGATTATGGTAAGCAAAAAAAAGAAACACTAAAAGACTCTATTTTGCGAATTCAAAAACGCTTGGGGGGTATGGAAACAAAAAACGCAGTTCGATTTTTAGAAGAGAATAATTATCGTGAATGTTTTAAAATTTTACTTCGTTATTATGATAAATATTATTTTAAAGGGTTGTATAATCGTGAAAATATATCGAGCTTATTAACTAAAATACCTTGTGCCCAAGTTGATACAAAAGTGAATACCAAAAAATTAATTTCATGCACTATAATAAGCGCCTGATAATGTTTTGTACTGTTTTGCATTTATCTGTTCAATTACTTGCACAGACGCAACCTGATATTACAGGGTTATGGAGGGGGACTATGTATAATGATACCACACAAAGATTCTTAAAATACGAGATTGCCATCAGCGAAAAAAATGGCAAGCTTATAGGCTACACCCATACTTATTTTATTTTAGATGATAAAGAATATCATGGAGTAAAAAAAACAAAAATAAAAATACGTGGCGAAAAAATAATCATAGAAGATATAGGGCTAATTGCTAATAACTACCCAATTTCCCCGGCTAAAGGGGTACATCAATTAGATGTGCTAACCCTAGAGATAAAGGAGGATACTATGACTTTAACTGGGTCATTTTCTACCAACCAAACTAAATTATACCGTTCTTTAACTGGAAATATTATAGTAAAACGCAAAACAAATTTTAGTCAGTCGGCATTACTGCCACACCTTCAAGAGCTTGGGCTTATTGATGAACTTTCTTTTATCAAGGAAGAAAAAATGAAACGCACAATTGCAATACCTATTTTGGAACCAGTTTTTAAGGAGCAACAGATTACTAATACTGCAGAAATAAAGTCAATACCGGAAGTTAAAAAACAAACGGTTATACAGCCCATATCAAAATTGCAGGAACGGGTAGTTGTAAAAAATAATACTACAATTAAACAAGCACAGGAGGTAGTAAAAGTAGTAACAATAGAAAAGACATTACCGGGTACGCAAACAATAATTACACAACCTGAGCCTATAAAAGTAAATGTGGCTATTAAGTCCGCGATAGATATAGAAAACAGAGCGATAGAAACTATTCAGTCGGTAAATTACATATCAGATAGTTTGGTGCTTACCTTATTTGACAATGGTGAAATAGACGGAGATACGGTAAGTGTATTAATGAATGGAGCGGTGATAATGCCTATGGTTGGATTAAGTACTAATGCGATTAAAAAAACGATTTACACAAAAGATATTAAAGACAGCATTAAGATTGTAATGTATGCCGAGACATTAGGAATTTTTCCACCCAATACGGGATTATTAATAGTAAATGACGGAACAGATAGATATGAAATAAGATTTAGCGGTGATTTAAAAAAGAATGCCGCGATAGTATTTAGAAAAAAGAACAATTAATTTTACAAACATTTTTTTATGGATAATAATTCTACAGAAGCAAAAAGTATAGAAACCATAAGGCTCACACAATATTCGCATGGGGCAGGTTGCGGTTGTAAGATTGCACCAAAAGTGCTGGATGAGATTTTAGCTAGTAATTTTGCAATGCCTGATAATGATAAACTGATAGTAGGCAATCATAGTAAAGATGATGCTGCGGTATATGATCTGGATAATGGGATGGCATTAATATCTACTACAGATTTTTTTATGCCTATTGTAGACAACCCTTATGAATTTGGAAGAATTGCATCAGCAAACGCCATTAGTGATATTTATGCTATGGGTGGAAGGCCAATATTGGCAATAGCTATTTTAGGGTGGCCCATAAATATTTTATCACCCGCTGTTGCACAAAAAGTAATTGAAGGAAGCAGAAGTATTTGTCAAGAAGCTGGTATACCTTTAGCAGGAGGGCACAGTATAGATTCGCCAGAACCTATTTTTGGATTAGCAGTAAATGGGTTAATACCAATTGAAAATATTAAGCAAAACAATTTAGCAAAAGAAGATAATCTTTTATTTTTAACCAAGCCTTTGGGAGTAGGGATATTAACTACTGCAGAAAAAAAGGGATTATTATTAAAACAACATGTAGGTATAGCCGCAAAACAAATGATGCAATTAAATAAAGTTGGCGAAGCGCTAGGAAAATTAAAAGTAGTTACGGCAATGACAGATGTTACTGGGTTTGGTTTGCTGGGGCACTTAGTGGAAATGGCTGAAGGTAGTGCATTAGGCGCGGAAATATATTTTGATAATATACCCGTAATTATTGAGGAGGTAAAAAATTATGTGGAGCAAAGTTGTATTCCTGGAGGGACTAATCGCAACTGGGATAGTTATGGTGAAAAGATTGGCACATTAACGAACTATCAAAAAGCCATACTGTCTGATCCGCAAACTAGTGGCGGGTTATTAATTGCTGTAGAAAAAAATGGAGTAGCAGCGGTTCAAGATATTTTATATCAATACGGGTTGGAAAAATTTACTTCTCCAATCGGAAAATTTACTGCCGTCTCTGAAAAAGTAGTTGTAGTAAAAAAATCAATAGGTTAGCTGATCAATTTGAGTCGCTAATTGGTGGTCTTTACTGGTAATTATATCTCCGGCATCGTGCGTGCTTAACCAAATTTCTACTTTATTATACACATTGGTCCAAACGGGATGATGATTCACTTTTTCGGCTTCAATAGCCACTCTTGTCATGAAAGCAAATGCCTCGGAAAAATTTTTAAATTCGAATTTTTTATAAAGGGTATTATTTTCTTGTTTCCACATTATTAACAGATTAAAAGATAAGGTGTTGTTTATGTTTTATTTTTTCATTTGTCATTTCTGTTACTAATTGCACTCCAGGCAAAGTTTTAATCGCCTGTATTAATGTTTTTAGTTCATCTATGGTTATAAGGTCACCTTTAATTAACCATAAAAAATCAAGGTGTTTAAATTCGGGTAACAAATACTCTCCATCGTGTTGGTTATTATATAAATAATGCGTGAGATTAATAGAAGGTATAGCGTATTCAAAAATGCAAAAAAAATAAATCCGCTTTTTTTTATTTAGTTGTATTTCAATATCATTGTTAATTCTAAAATCAAATCCTAATAATTGATTAAGCCTCCAGCTAAATTGATAATCTTTAATAGGTGCGACTATCCCCAACATTAAAGAGTTTTCAAAAAATTCTTCCGCAATATGTTCGTTATCAATTATTAATTTTTGATTGGCTGCCATTTTAATGGTAGTTATAAGTTAAAAAGTAACGGTAAAAATTATTTCTTCTACTCCTCTTTTAACACTTACTTTAGTGGTATCTCCTTTTTTAAATTTACCTAATGTTTGCATATACCCTTGCACATCTGCAATTTTATATTCCCCCATTTGAATAATTACATCTCCTGTTTTAAGCCCTGCTTTTTCAGCGGGTTTTCCGTCGCTGATACCATCAGCTCTAACACCTGTACCGCTGAATGTATAATCGGGCATAATGCCCATGCTTACACTAAAACTTCTTTTACCCTGCGTCTGTGGGTCTCTAGTTTTAGTAAAGTTAAGCTTCTCTTTATTATTTGTTTTTTTAATTAACTGCAATATGTATTTTATTATAACAAGCTCTCCGAAATAATTAATTTTATTTGCATCATCAGATGGTTTGTGGTAATCGCTATGCGCTCCAGTAAAGAAAAATAAAACAGGCATATCTTTTTTATAAAAAGAGGTATGGTCGCTAGGCCCAGTACCATTGCTATCTAAATTTATTTTAAGGTATTTATCTTTTGCAGTAATTACTTTACCCCACATAGGCGAAGTGCCATAACCTCCAATAGTTAACCCATGTGTGCTATCATTAAGTCTGCCAATCATATCCATATTGATCATGTAGTTGGCTTTGGTAAGATCAATGTTAGGATGTTCGGTATAATATTTACTACCAAATAAACCGAGCTCCTCGCCGGAAAAAGCAATAAAGAGATAATTATTATTTTTAAGGTTTGATTTTTTTATTTTTTTACTCATTTCAATCAGTGCGGCTGTACCGCTTGCATTGTCATCGGCACCATTATGTATTTGAGGTTTGCTGCCGGTATATAATGAGTTATGATCTTCGCCATAACCTAGGTGATCGTAATGTGCTCCTAGTATAATGGTATTAGCAGCGCCATTATCTATATAGCCAATTACATTATGTCCAATTCGTTTTTTATCACTGATAGAAACCTCTAGCTTAAAATCAATAAATTTTATTTCGTCGTTTAATAATTTATTTTTTATATTCTTGTTAATAAAAAGTACTGGTATTTTTTGTGTTTCAATTTTTGATTTTGCTTCAAATTTTAAATCATCTTTTAAATCGGAACTATTGTGTATAATTAACGCTGCCGAACCTTTTGTTGCCACTACGTTAATTTTTTTTACAATTATATCCTCTAAATCAAAATGAATATTATTTTTATTTTCCTCCAATGTCTCTTTTAGATCCCAAAACCAAACCGATCCGCTTTCGGGCAATGCTATGGAAGACGATACCGCTAATTTTCCATTGGCGCTATAAGCTAATGGAAAAAAATCAAGATCTACGATAAGAGGGTTGTTGTTTATTGAAAGTGTTGTTGAAGAATTTATTTGTTTTCCGTCAAACACATCAAAATTTTGAATATAAGTCCCATCCTCTCCTTTAGCTAAGAGCCCATTTTCGTTAAAACTTTTGCTAATATATTCATAGGCTGCTTTTTCACCAGCTGTTCCGGTTCTTCTTCCTTCTAGTTTATCATCGGCTAAAAAATTAATGTGATTTCGTAAGGCAGTAATAATAAGTTTATCTGCCTTTGTTTGTGCTTTCCTACTTTTTTGAGCCGAACCCAAGGTTGAAATTAGTAATAAGAACCAAAAAATACTTTTCATTTAAATTTATTTGATGAAGTACAACAAAGATAACCGGGTGCAGCGCTAAAATTATAATTTATTAGTAAAATTTCCGCCTTCCTACTTCATCTTTCTTAATTCGTAACCACGTACCGTAGTTTACTGTTATTTTTGTACTCAACTTTGGCAAAGCACTTAAACATAGCACTAGTAGGTAATCCCAATAGCGGCAAAAGTTCTCTATTTAATTATTTAACCGGGTTGAATCAACAGGTGGGTAATTTTCCTGGGGTAACTGTAGATAAAAAAATGGGGCAAAGTAAAATTGGTGTTGATTTTACCGCAACCATAATAGATCTGCCAGGCTCTTATAGTTTATATCCAAAACGCAGTGATGAGTGGGTAGCGTATAAGGTTTTACTAAACCACGATGAAGCTATAAAACCCGATATGGTATTGTTGGTAGCCGATGCCAGCAGTCTAAAACGAAATCTTTTATTCTGCTCTCAAATTATTGATCTAAATGTTCCGGTAGTAGTTGCGCTTACCATGATGGACCTAGCAAAACGTAAGGGAACTCAGATTAATATACCGGGGCTTGAAAGAGAGTTAGGTGTGCCTATCGTTTCGGTAAACCCAAGAAAAAATAAAGGGCTGGAACAATTAAAAAAAGTATTAGAACAAACCGCTGATAATTTACTTCTTCCGCCAGCCCGTAATTTTATTGATTGCGATGCGCTGGCAGAAAGTGCGATTGATCAGGTTAAAAAGCATTATCCTACTATCAGTAGTTACACGGCTGTTCATTACCTGATTAACCACAAGCATTTTTTATTGGATGATGGTATGCAGGATACCATTGAAGAGATTGAGATTGACAATAAATTTAATCCCACCAAAACACAGGCCGAAGAGATTATGCAGCGATATGCACGCATTAAACATATTATGCAGCAAACAGTTGTAGAAGCAGATCCATTGCAAAAAGCCTTATTTAATGAAAGGCTTGATGATATATTACTGCATCGTCGATGGGGTTATCTCATTTTATTGGGTGTTTTATTTTTGCTTTTTCAAAGTGTTTTTTGGTTAGCTAAATATCCTATGGATTGCATTGAATGGGTATTCGGCGAATTTGGCAGTTTACTCAACCATGCTTTACCGCTAAGCTGGTGGAGTGATTTATTAATCAACGGTGTGGTAGCTGGATTGAGTGGTATCGTTATTTTTATACCACAGATCATGATCCTCTTTGGATTGGTAACCATTTTAGAAGACACGGGCTATATGGCCCGCATCAGTTTTCTTACTGATAAGTTAATGCGTAAGGTAGGGTTAAATGGTAAAAGTGTTATGCCTATGATTAGTGGCTTTGCTTGTGCTGTACCGGCTATCATGAGTGCCCGTAATATTGAGAATAAAAAGGAGCGGCTACTTACCATTATGATTACGCCATTAATAAGTTGCAGTGCCCGACTTCCAGTGTACACTATTTTAATTGCATTGGTTATTCCTTCAAAATTATATTTTGGATTTTTAAGTTTACAAGGATTTGTGATGATGGGACTGTATTTATTAGGAATAGTAATGGCCTTGATCGTTGCCTCGGTAATGAAATTTTTTATTACAAGCACAGAACGCAGTTTTTTTATTTTAGAGTTACCAACTTACCGTGCGCCTAGATGGAAGAACGCGTTAACCACTATGATTGAGAAGGCAAAAATATTTGTGCTTGATGCCGGTAAAATAATCATGATGATTAGTTTATTATTATGGGCGTTAAGTACCTATGGACCTCGCGAAAAAATGGCTGCTGTAACTGTTAGATACGAACAATTAATAAAAGATAATCCACAACAAGCCGGCGAACTAAATAGACAGCGTAAAACTCAATTATTACAAAGTTCTTTTGCAGGCATATTAGGGAAAGCTATTGAGCCAGTTATACGACCATTAGGTTACGATTGGAAAATAGGCATTGCATTGATAACCTCTTTTGCAGCCAGAGAAGTTTTTGTGGGCACCATGGCAACTTTATATAGCGTTGGCGCAGATGCAAACAATAATAATAATACTTTACGACAAAAAATGGCTGCTGCCGAAAGGCTTGATGGCACTAAAGTGTATAACTTGGCTACCGGGTTATCTCTACTCATATTTTATGTACTGGCCATGCAATGTATGAGTACGCTGGCCGTAGTAAAAAGAGAAACTCGTAGCTGGAAATGGCCCACGATTCAGCTGATATACATGACAGGACTAGCGTATTTAATGAGTTGGCTGGTTTACATAATTTTTATATAATTTTTTTGATAACACTAAAATAAAAAACTAGAAAAAAAGAGAAGGTATAATATTTCTATTCTTTCAATCATGTTTCTTCTTTATTCTCTTAAGTATTATTTAATATTAATTTTTTAGAGTTAATGTTTATGAGGTTTCCCAAAGTATATTGAGCAACTCCACCATCAGCTTTTTATTTTACATTTGTAATGTAAAAATTAAAAATTGCTTTCATGAAAAATACACCATTCACACAAAAACATATTAAAATGGGTGCTAAAATGGCTGAGTTTGCTGGGTATAACATGCCCATTAGTTACTCGGGTATTAACGATGAGCACGCTGCAGTACGTCATTCTGCAGGGGTATTTGATGTAAGCCATATGGGTGAATTTATTTTAAAGGGAGCCTATGCACTAGATCTGATACAGCGAATTACCAGTAACGACGCTTCAAAATTAACTGTTGGTAAAGCACAATACACTTGCTTCCCTAACCAGGATGGCGGAATTGTTGATGATCTGATTGTGTATTGTTTGGAAGAAAACAAATCTTATATGCTGGTGGTAAATGCTAGTAATATTGAAAAAGACTGGAACTGGATTCAGCAGTTTAATAATATGGCAGTGGAGATGAATAATATTTCGGATAAAACCTGCTTACTTGCAATACAGGGACCAAATGCAACAAAAATGTTGCAGCCACTTACCGATTTAGATATCATGAATTTAAAATATTACACTTTTGCCAAAGGTATTTTTGCTGGGGTGGAAAATGTATTGATTAGTGCAACTGGATATACAGGCGCTGGGGGTGTTGAAATTTATTTTGAAGATAACGGCGATGATGCTTCAAAAATATGGGAGGCCATTTTTGAAGTTGGCAAAAAAGGTGGTATAAAACCTATTGGTCTTGGTGCAAGAGATACCCTTCGTTTAGAAATGGGCTATTGTTTGTACGGCAACGATATTAACGATACCACATCGCCGTTAGAAGCTGGCCTAGGATGGATAACTAAGTTTAGTAAAATATTTACAAATAGTGCTTATTTTGAAAAACAAAAAGCAGATGGCTTTACTAAAAAATTAGTTGGTTTTGAAATGCTTGAAAGAGGGATAGCTCGGCATGATTATGAAATAAAAGATATAGCAGGTATTGTTATTGGTGTAGTAACTTCAGGTACACAATCTCCTACATTAGGTAAAGCAATAGGCATGGGTTATGTTGATATTAAATTTGTCGCTGCCGGCAGTGAAATATACATCAGCATTCGCGATACTTTGGTAAAGGCTAAAGTAGTTAAGGTTCCTTTTGTATAAATAATAATTTAATAAATTATCCATTACTCAGCTATGTCTGAAATACATTTAACTTCATTTATTGCAGCGCCTATTGAGCGTGTTTTCGACTTAAGTAGAAGTATAAACTTGCATCAAATATCCACTATTGAAACCTACGAAAAGGCGATACATGGAGTACTTAACGGCCTAATTAATAAAAACGAAACTGTAACTTGGCAGGCTAAACATCTTTTTAAAACAAGACAGTTTACCACTAAAATTAAAGAGATGCAGAGTCCTGATTTTTTTATTGATGTGATGACACGAGGTGATTTTAAATTTTTTTATCACGAACATCATTTCAAATCTGTCAAAAACGGAACAATTATGATTGATGTGATTAAATTTGAATCACCTTATGGATTTATTGGTAAAATTGTAGACAATTTTTTTCTTAAATCCTACCTCGAAAAATTTATTATAAAAAGAAACGCGGTCATTAAAATGTACGCCGAAACACAAAAGTGGAAGGCTATTTTAAATTAATTTTACAACCATGCGGACCAATAAACCCGAATTATATACTTGCCTTTCTCCATCGCTTTTAGATTTATATGAAGTAAATAATAGTATTGTTGTAATTATCGATGTGTTAAGGGCCACATCAACTATTGCTACTGCTTTATATAATGGCGCTAAATCTATAATTCCAGTTGATAGCGTTGCTGAATGTATACGAATTGGAAAACAAATTGAAAGCATTACTGCTGGTGAAAGAGATGGACAAATTGCCGAGGGATTAGAGTATGGTAATTCGCCTTTTGAGTATTCTCGTGAATTTATTAACGGTAAAACATTGGTACTAACTACCACCAATGGAACCCGCTTGCTTCAAATGGCGTTGGATAATAACGCAAAAGCTATCATCACCGGGTCCTTTCCAAATTTATCAGCCGTTTGTAATTTTTTAATTACTCAAAAACAAAATGTAATATTGGGCTGTGCTGCCTGGAAAAATCGGGTTAATATTGAAGATACATTGTTTGCTGGGGCTGTTATCAGTAGAATAGGGAAACATTTTTCTATAAATTGCGATTCGTCTGCCATGGCAACTTCCATGTATTTTGAAGCAAAGGATGATTTGTTTGAATTTATGAAATTAAAAAATGCATCGCATTATAATCGACTTACGACTTTCGGCTTAGAAAAAGATATTCGCTATTGCTTAACAGAAGACATAGCCAATATAACTGTGTTTTATAAAGATGGGAAGTTGTTGGCAAAGTAAACTTAGTACTCTTTAGCAAAAAATATTTACTAATCTTTCTATAACACTTCCACCCTTGGTTATTTTCCGTTATTTTTGCAAATTGCTTTTTTCAGAAAAGAGGGTGTTATTATAAGTACTAAATACACGTTTTATTCTGAAATTTTAAATCGGCAATTTTAATTTCAGTATGGCATTACCGCACCTTATTAAATACGTTTATAATAATGGATCTGATGAAGTAATTAGGCGAGGGAAGAAGATACACGCAATGGGATTTGTTGAGCTTGTAGAACATGATCAACTAATGGGCTCCGTTGTTTTTAGGGTAAAGGATGACAGCTATGCTACTTTTTATAAAGTGTATATTGAAAAATATACCGATGCTAAATCAATTTCTGTTAGATGCTCCTGCCCTTATAATTTAGGAGATATATGCCGCCATGAAGCCGCGGCATTAATACGTATGCAGGACATGGTTGATAAAAACATGTTAGGGAATACCAATATTCAATATAACCAGCGACATACAGTAGCAAAGATGAAGCATATTGAATTAAAAATGATAAAACTATTTTCATCACCGGGTATTTATGCCGAAGCAGAAAATATTTTACGCAGTACCAAAGCTAATATTATTAAGGCTGCTGATGAGCGGGTGGAAGCGGAATTAATTATTGACGGAGAAAATTACCCACTCGTTATTCAAAAAAATGACGAAAGAAATTTTGACACTTCTTGCAAATGTGGCGAAACTGAGCATCCTTTATGCGAACATAAAACAATGTTATTTTTACAATTGCTAGATGCGTACGGAACTTTTTATTTTGATAGCATACGTAATTGGGATAAAGAAAAAAACAAATTACTTCAGATTTATGGATATAGCTTAGATGAAGACTTAACCGGCAAATTTGAATTTACTTATAAAGAGGGCAAACCCTTTTTAAAAGTAATTGACATCTCAATAAAACGAGTAGCTACTGGGAATGTAATAGGCAGCAGTGCAGAACCCTTTGTAGTGCAATATTTGCCACCCCAGGAAATAGTTGAAATTGATAAGTCTACAATAAAAATGGGTGTTGTTTTTAATTTTAACGATTCGATGTATCCTTATTTTAATGTAGATGCTGTGCAAGGTGATTGTGACGATGAGCAGATGCGTTACATAAGTAAAGTTGAAAAAATAGACCTTACTAAATTTGTAAATACAGAATTATTTAGTGAAGACGATAAGCAGCTGTTACAGCAAATAAGAAAATTACAAAGAAGTGAAATAAATAAATATCTTGATCGCAACTCGCCCTTCAGTGGCATTTGGGAAAATATAATTCATACAGATGGCGATGATTTACCCGAAGAGACAAAGGGATTAATAGCAGAATATCTACAGCCTAAACTAAAAAAGTTATTTGAAGAGCAAGCAAGTAATAATTTTATTTTTTGTTTAAAACAGGCAAATCAATTTATCACAAATAATTTGGTTGAAATTGAATTAAGCAAAAACTTTATTGCACCGGTTTTTAAAGTTCAAGCTAATGCCAATCATTATGAAATTATTTGTACAGTAAAGTTAATGGGAGATACCATTCCTTTTACTAAAAACGAGTGTAATAGTAGTTTACTTTATTTAAATGATCATGTATTGTATCTATGGCAAAAAACCGAAGATTTTTTACAGGCCGAAGATTTTTTAAAAGGAGGGAATATTCAAATAAGTAAAGCCAATTGGACCGAAAAAATGAAAAATGTAATACTCCCTCTTACTAAAAACTACAAGGTGGAGTTTGATAAAAATTTGGTTCTAGAAATTAAAACTGATGAGCCTGAAGTAAAGCTTCAGTTACAGGAAAAAGGTGACTATCTTGTATTTCAGCCTATATTTACTTATAAGGGTTTTGAAACAAAGCCAACAGATAAAGAGAATATTACCCTACTCGATGGCGATAAAATATTAATTATTGTGCGTAATTTAGAAGCAGAAGAAATTTTTTTTAAAAAATTAGAAAGTCTGCATTCTTTGTTTGTTATTCCCGATCATAATAAAACTAGCTTGGTTTTAAAAGGCGCAGATGTATTACGTAATAACTGGTTTTTTTTATTTATTGATGCGATGAAGGAAATAAAAGTTCCTGTATTTGGGTTTGAAGCACTTCGAAATTTTCGCTTTAATACAGCCCGCCCCAACACACATATACATGTAAGTAGCGGGTTAGATTGGTTTGATGCAAAAATAGAAATTGAATTTGGCAAACAGCGGGTTGGTATTGATGAGATAAAAAATGCATTAATTAATAAACAGTCATTTGTACAATTAAATGACGGAACGCTAGGGATTCTACCTGATGAATGGCTTAAAAGATACTCTTTACTGTTTAAGGTTGGAGATGGCCGAAGCGATCAGTTGCGATTATCAAAATATCATATGAGTGTGATAGATGGTCTATATGAAAATAGAGATGAAAATGAATTAAGTTTTGAGCTAGATGAAAAATACGAAAGGCTAAAAGAATTTAAAAATATTCCTGAAATAGCAGCGCCAATCCATTTACAATCTATTTTACGTCCTTATCAAATTTCTGGATTTCAGTGGCTCAATTATTTAAATGATGTAGGATGGGGAGGAATTTTAGCCGACGATATGGGTTTAGGTAAAACCGTTCAGGCATTAAGTATGCTGTATCATTATAAACAAATTAATAACGGACTTAAGGCTATTGTGGTTTGTCCAACTACTTTAATTTATAACTGGCGTAATGAAGTTCATAAATTTACTCCATCTTTAAGTTTTCATATACATCACGGAAGTATACGCATTCGCAATATAGAAGAATTGCAAAAACATAATATTATTATTACCACATATGGCACATTACGAAGTGATATACAAGTATTATTAAAAATAAACTTCGATTATATTATTCTAGATGAAAGTCAGGCGATAAAAAATCCATCATCAAAAGTTACGCGTGCCGCTTGTTTAATAAATGCTAAAAACAGAATTTGCATGAGTGGAACACCTTTACAAAATAATACTTTTGATATTTTTGCTCAAATGAATTTTTTAAACCCCGGTTTATTGGGCGATATGGAATTTTTTAGAAATGAATTTGCGACACCTATTGATAAATTTGGTGAGCAGGAACAAAAAGAACATTTACGAAAATTATTATTCCCATTTATTTTGCGCCGTACTAAAGAACAAGTAGCCAAAGATTTGCCCGATAAAACAGAGACTATTCTGTTTTGTGAAATGGAAAAAGAGCAGCGTAATATTTATGAAGCTTATCGCAATAGTTATCGGGAAAAGATTTTGGGTACAATTGATCAGCAAGGAATTGGCAAATCACAGTTAACTATATTACAAGGGTTAATGAAACTGCGTCAGATATGTGATAGCCCGGCTATTTTAAATGAAGAAGAAAAATATCCCAACCATTCTATAAAACTTGATGAATTAACAAGGGAAATTGAAGAAAATATAGGCAACCACAAAGCACTTATTTTTTCTCAGTTTTTAGGCATGCTGGCTTTAATAAAAAAGAAACTTATTGAAGACAATATACCTTTTGAATATTTTGATGGCAGCACTTCGGCTCCAGATAGGGAAAAAGCTATTCAAAATTTTCAGAACAACGATGACTGTAGGGTATTTTTAATTTCACTAAAAGCTGGTGGTGTGGGGTTAAACTTAACTGCTGCTGATTATGTATATATTGTAGATCCCTGGTGGAATCCGGCTGTTGAGCAACAAGCTATTGACCGCACTCACCGAATTGGACAAACAAAAAATATTTTTGCTTATCGCATGATTTGTGTAGATACTATTGAAGATAAAATATTGAAACTGCAGGAGAAAAAGCGCAAATTAGCAAGTGAATTAATTGCAGATGATGCCAGTTTTATAAAAGCCCTTTCTAAATCAGACGTTGAGTATCTGTTTAGTTAATCACCAGAAGTTTAAACTATTAATAAATAATAATATTTTAAATTTTTTGTTTGAAGAAGATTCAAATAAATGAGGAAATGACTGCATTTAAATCTTTAATACTGCATTAAAGATTTTTTTGTTGGTTTGCTATTCTTCACAAGTTGAATTTATAATGTAAAATGTACAAGTGTGTTACACAGATTGTAAAGAGCAGTATTACTTAATGTTGCTAAAAGTTATTTTTGATTAACCCCCAGTTGCTTAATCATTAGGCTTATTACTGCACCTACGATTTTTTTGTAGTAACGAATTGGGTATATGTCCGAATTTTGACGGAGGTTATCTATAAATCTTTTAATTACTAGTACAACAATGTTGATAGACTTTGCTTTGTTTGTAGTTTTATTCATTTTGAGTATTGGTAATAATTAAAATTTAACGACATAAAATTAAAAATTATTGTGTTTAAATAAAATTTTAAATAATAATTTTATTTAACTGGCAATCATAGCCCGAAATTATTTCCTATTTTCACTATATTAATAACATGGACATACTTTTAGACATATTAAGCGAAATGGTTAAAGAGTACCCAGGCTCAAACTTTGTAAATAGTCTGCATCAGCAATACTGTAATCGCGGGGGCTTAAGCAAAAAACAATTAGAAGGGCTTTATAGTAAAGCAAGCAAGACTGAACGATTTTCGCAAAGCAAGTTGGCAACCCTGGAAGCTATCATCAAAAAAAAACCTACTAGAGAACGAGCAGCAGCGACTATAACGGCGACTTTGTCTACTAGAGATGCAGCGTTAGGAAAATTGATAACTGCCATTTTGGACAAATATCCTCAGCACAAAAGATTGGTGTTTTTAAAATCGAAGTTTGATAATAACGAAAATATTTCGGCATTAGAAATTTCGGAGATTGAAAAATTTACAAAGCTGTTGTTAAAATAAATTCTTACTCCTTAATAAACACCTGCGCCGATGCATTATTTTTTAAAAAAATTAAAGTCGATTTATTATTTTCTTTAAGGTAAACCATTTTACGAGATTCACCACGAACTTTTAAACCATTTTTAGCAGGAGATGTTGCTGTAAAACTTCCATTACCAATGCCTTTTAAAAGCAATGCAGAAGTGGCATCATATACACCTACCATTACCGCAGGATCCTGAGAGTTGCCACAAACTAAAATATCTTTTATTCCATCATTATCAAAATCATCAACTAAGGCGTCATTAATATTAGAGAACTGAGCTTTGTCGGGAAAAGGAATAAAACGAAAAATGTTATTACCTTCATTCATTAACACGCCGGATTCGAAAAAATTAGTTTTAAAAATATCCATATCTTTTTTCTCTGCTTCGGTAAAAATACCATCGAGCGTTTTACCCGAATAGTCTTTGTAACGTATAAATTTTTTACGCATCGAAGGCATTTGATCAATAAGCTGATCGCGACTATATAGCGGGTAACACTTGCCCCCAATATAATAACCTAATACCGCATCGTAACTCCCGTTATTATCAAAATCTTTTGCATAAATGGTGCAGGGTTCATTAATATTTCCTTTGATGCTAGAGTTTAAACCTCGGTTTGCCATTACAAAATCCATACGCCCATCATTGTTTAGGTCTTCGGCTTTTATATTGTACCACCAGCCACTCAATGCATCCATACTAATGAGGGTGTCTTTATTTGAAGGTAATTTAATATGTACTGAGTTTTGTTTTTTTATAAAAGCTCCGTTTTTATAACTGTAAATTTCTATTGGCATCCATTCGCCGGCAATTGATAATTCATTTACACTATCGCCATCTACATCGGTCCAGGCAGCTTGATTTATAATGCCGGGGCTTAATAATGTTTTTGCAAATTGATTGGTAACATCAGCAAAAAATCCCTTATTGTTTTGTAAAAGCATACTTCTATCCGGCTTTGGAAATGTTCCTGGCATTACATGTCCGCCAATAAATAAATCCATGTCGCCATCCTTATCATAATCTAATGTAGTAACAGATGAGCCGTTAAAATGCTCAATAGGCAATGATTTTACTGATCTAGTAAAATTAGCTTTACCGTCATTAATATATAATCGATCCTGATATAAATTACTTCTGGTAGTAAATTCGGCGCCACCGCTTACCACATATAAATCCATATCTCCATCGCTATCAGCATCAAAGAAAACGGAACTCATATCTTCAAAATTTTTATCTGCAATAAATGCGGCTTGTGGTTTTATTAAAAAAATTCCATTATTTTTTTGTAGCATTAATTTTCCATCACTGCCAGCAGCGCCACCAATAAAAATATCCTCCTTTCCATCACCATTTACATCGGCTTTAGCATAATAAGGTCCTTTGCGACTACATTTATAAGGTATTAATGGCTCCCGTTTAAAATCAATAAAATCATTTTCTGTTTGTATGTATTTTAATTTTCCTTCGCTGCTAATATCTGTAAATGCTGCTTTAGCTTTTATAGTGCTATTTATTGTGGATATCGCTACCGCATTCGATTCATAAAGTGTTAGCGTCTGGTCAACTTTTACATTGTCTAAAATAATCTTCTTTTGATTTGGGAAGGTAATTTCAACTGTGGGAATTATATTTTGCGTACCCGTTCCAAAATGTAATACATGTTCCATGCTAGATAAAAACCCCCGCTGGGGATGATAATGCTGAAACTGAATTTGTCCTTTATTATCGCTAAGCCTTACGGTAGTTCCATATATTTCATTATTAGATTCGGGATTTTTATAAAAACGAAATCTTAAAAAATGAGATTCGGGAGAAAGTTGACGCGAGTTATTTTGTAAAATAAAGGCAACACCATCAACATTATTAACAACCAAATCTAGATCGCCATCATTATCTAGGTCTGCATAAGATGCTCCATTTGAAAAAGATGCAGGTGCATCACTCCAATCGTTGGTATAATTATCAAATTGTAAACTACCGTTATTATGAAAAAAATAATTTTTTACAGGTACAGAAGGAATGCTTTTTAACCACTCATTTAAGTTTACATATTTACCTGTATTCATAATATTAATAATTGAGTCGAGTACAAAAACTTTATAGTCCCAATCGGTAATATCTCTTTTTAATCCATTGGTTATATATAGGTCTTTCCATCCATCATTATCAAAGTCTGCAATTAAGGGAGCCCAGCTCCATTCGGTTTCGGCAGTGCCCGTATAATTGGCGATTTCACTAAAGGTGCCATCTGTATTATTAAGTTGCAAACTATTTCTTGGGTACTGATAATATAGACCATATTTCAACAATAGCTGAAACTTATCATAGTTTTGATTTACTGCAAACAGTTGTTTTTGCCGAATGGGGTTTTCTACCGCCATGTCTACCACAAAAATATCTTCGTGCCCGTCGTTATTAATATCATTTATATCTGACCCCATAGCAGAAAAACTAACATGCTTTAAATACTCTTCAAGTTTATTAGTAAAAGTTCCGTTTCGATTATTAATATATAAAAAATCGGGTTTATTAAAATCATTTGCCGTATAAATATCCGGCCATCCGTCTCCGTTAATATCAGCAATAGAGGCGCTTAAGCCAAATGCGTGATTGATAAGTCCTGCTTTTTTTGTAACATCAATAAATTTGCCATTGTTATTTTGATAAAGTCTATCACTTACATAAACAGTGCTGGTATCTTCCACGTATACCATTTTGCCATTTACAATGGTTGCTGGAATTGTCATAGACTTACTAAAATCAGTAGGGTGATTTACAAAATAAACATCTTTATCTCCATCGTTATCATAATCAAAAAAATACGCCTGCATGCTATAGCTGGCATCTTCTAGTCCATACTCAGCTGCACGGTTAGTAAAAGTGTTATTTTTATTATTGATATAAAGTATTTTTTTTCTAAGATTTGGATCCTTATATCCTGATTTACAAATAAAAATATCAAGATAACCATCATTATCAATATCAACCATACTAATGCCTGTTTTAATACCATCGCCACCATTTACACCAGCTGCTTCTGTAATATCTTTAAACTTAAAATTGCCTTCATTTAAATAAAGTTTATTACTACCTAGGGTTGATGAAAAGTAAATATCAGGTAATCCATCATTATTAATATCGCCAATACCTACGCCTCCGCCATTATATAAATTTTCATAGAGGTACAAAAACATGGTTGATGTTTCAACAATATCATTTCTAAAATCAATATTTGTAAAACTTGAAGGCAACAACGTAAACTGTTTAATATCACTAGTTTTTTGTGCAAATGATGAAACAAAAAAAAGTAACAACATTAAACATGTTACAAAACGATATTTAATAATTTGCATTAGTTAATTTATTTAAGTGCTGTAGGGTATAATATTTTTAATACATTTTTTCCAATATTTTTTCCTTGATTAATACTTATGCGAGCCGTTTCTGGATAATGAATTCCGCCATAAACCCTACTCATCGTTGATTGATGAGCCGCTTCAAAAAATGAATTAAAATGCCGAGCAGTATTACCAAAAGGTATTTCTGTTTCATCAGTAAAGGAAAAATTTTCGCCAAATAAAGCTGTTAATATAGTGGCGCCAGCATTGGATACAACAGAGTGACCGCTAGTAAACTCTGGAAAGGGTGGGGTTTGAATATAAGGACTCCAGTTTTTATCAACAAACTGATTAATAACGGTAATAGGACGAATAAGATTGGTCTTATACTTTTCATCCCAGCAACTAATAAATGCATCAAATAAAGCAATAGATGTAAGGGCATAGGCAAATGCTGAACGATCTACGGATTCGCCTTTTTTAATACAAGCCTGTTGTGTAATCATTATCCAATGGCCCCCTGGAGATATTTTATGAATAAAATAGCTAAGGTGTCCAATATTAACTGCTACATTAGGATTATCGTCCCAATACATAGCTGTTGCTTTTTGAATGGTGTCTAAGTTATTTGTAAGGGTATATAATTCCATCAGTGTTTTATTAAACATAGATGATTTAGACATGCTGTAAGGCAGTTTTTCTTTAGGCGAAAATTGTGATGGCGATTTTAAAGTAAAAGGTCTGATGGTATTCCAATTTGGTTCCAAAGCTTGTGCATATTCCAATGGAGTTGCTTGCCAGGTACCGGGTTTATCTGATATGACAAATCGGCTCATGCCTCTTGATTTAAGATAATTATCTTTTCGCGTCCAGGCAATAATACTATCTGCAACGCTAAGCCCATATTGCAAAGAGTTTTTTATAAGCGCCGCATCACCTTGTAAATAAAGAGAATCAATAAAATTATTTCGCCAATCCATTATTTTATATTCGGAACCTACTAAATTTTGTGCTACATAAGAGAAAGAAATACAGGCTGCAATAAAATAATCTACTTTACTATTTGCTGGTGCCGTAGTAATATTTTTTAATCCGTTTAGCTTGCCTGATAAAGCGGGTAAAGAAGGATCATCTTGCCGAATACACTCGTAGAATGCAATATTAGGATAAGCGTAAATACGACTCGCAACAGACGGCGTAAAAAAATCTACCATCACTGTATTAATCAACAATGTATTAAGCTGGTGAAGAGTTTCGGCTTTATTTTGCGCGTTCACTGCTTGAAGATAAAAGTTGACAAAGAAAAAAAATAGAAGTAATATTTTTTTTAAAGAGGACTGTGGGTTCATTTTAATTAAAATATAATCAAATCTAAAATAAATAAAGGGTTTTCTCCACTTATAAATAAAATAAGTATACAAACTACTTAGGTTTAGTACTAGGTAAAAGAATCCTCCGCCAACAATACTTCGTCTTTTTTTAATTGTCGGTCAAAAATAAAAGTACCCAGTGGAACAAAGGCAGCAATAAAAGCTTTTAAAAACCATCCAAAACTTTTATTCAAGATTCCCATTACTTCAAAACCAAAATAAATAAACGCCACAAACAGGGTGCCGTGCAACCATCCAAATACTTTCACAGCCTCTGGTATTTTAAAAAAATATTTTAAAGGCATGGCAATTACTAATAAAATTAAAAACGAAATACCTTCTGCAATACCTATTATTCTAAAGAGACGCAGTAATTTCTGTGATTTTTTTTTCATAATGGCTTAATAATTTATAATTTGTTCAACTATACTTTCCGGCACATCACGCCATTTATATTGTTGATCCCTAAGCTGGGATTTAAAACCGGCTTCTTTGATAGCTTCTTGTATAGTTGTACTTGTAAAACGATGCGGTGCACCTGCTGCGCTAACTACATTTTCTTCAATCATAATACTTCCAAAATCATTGGCACCTCCATTTAAACAAAGCTGTGCTACTTGTTTACCCACGGTTAACCAACTTGCCTGTATGTTTAAAATGTTAGGTAGCATAATTCTGCTGATGGCAATCATGCGTATATACTCTTCGGCTGTAGTTAAATTATGTACCCCACGTATTTTTGCTAACAAAGTATCTGCATCCTGAAAGGTCCAGGGAATAAAAGCCAGAAAACCCTTTGCATGAGCAGGTTTACGGCTTTGTACTTCTCTTATTTTTACCAGATGTTCAAACCTTTCTTGTAGAGTTTCCACATGTCCAAACATCATGGTTGCCGATGTGGTTATATTTAACTTATGTGCTTCATGCATAATATCCAGCCATTCCTGAGCACCACATTTTCCTTTGCTTATTAATCTTCTCACTCTATCGGTTAAAATTTCGGCACCTGCACCGGGCAAGCTATCCATGCCAGCTTCTTGTAAAGCCATTAACACATCTCGGTGCGTACTTTTTTCCAGCTTGGTTATATGGGCAACTTCGGGCGGCCCTAGGGTGTGCAGTTTAATATTGGGATAAAGCGATTTTAGTTCTTTAAAAAGAGTTACATAAAAACTTAATCCTAGCTCGGGGTGATGTCCGCCTTGTAATAAAAGCTGATCGCCACCAAACTTAATAGTTTCTTCAATCTTAGTTTTGTAAGTTTTTATATCCGTAATATATGCATCGGTGTGCCCAGGTATGCGATAAAAGTTACAAAACTTACAATTAGCAATACACACATTGGTGGTATTTACATTTCGGTCTATCTGCCAGGTAACTCTGCCATGAGGAACTTGTTTTTTTCTTAATTCATCCGCCACAAACATTAAATCGGTTAATGCTGCATGTTCAAACATATATATGCCTTCTTCTACAGTAAGAAACTCAAACCTAAGCGCTTTTTGATATAATTTCTCTAATATCATCCCTATTCTATTTATTTAATAAAGAACAAAAATACATCCAATAGCTTGTAAATATCATGCATAAGAAATATTTCCTTAGTCAAAATTATTATTTAATAAAATAGACTAAAAGCTGTATATATTTTTTTAAATGCGCAGGTGTTTTATAAGGATTAATTATAAATACGGGAAGTATTCGTTAAACATGAATTTAGTTTTATTCTCCACCGTACATTTGCACATGATTCAGTTTGAAAAATTTGAAATAGCTAATGGATTAAAAGTGTTGGTGCACCAAGATAAAAGCACGCCCATGGCAGTGGTCAATGTGTTGTATGATGTTGGTGCTCGAGATGAAGACTCGTCCAAAACAGGCTTTGCCCATTTATTTGAGCACCTTATGTTTGGTGGCAGTATTAATGTTCCGGTTTATGACGAACCATTACAACTTGCTGGCGGCGATAATAATGCCTTTACTACTAACGACTTAACAAATTATTACTGTCAGCTTCCGGCCGAAAATCTGGAAACTGCTTTTTGGTTAGAGAGCGATCGTATGTTATCATTGGCTTTTAGTAAAAAAAGCTTAGAAGTGCAACGCAAAGTAGTTTGTGAAGAGTTTAAAGAGCATTATATAAATAAGCCTTACGGAGATGTATGGCATAAGATGAGGGAGCTCACATATACCGTTCATCCATATCGTTGGATGACTATTGGTGCGGAGTTAAGCCATATAGAAAATGCAACATTGGAAGATGTGAAATCATTTTTTAATAAACACTATAATCCGTCCAATGCTATTTTGGTTGTTGCGGGTAATGTAACAGTGGAAGAAGTAAAGCGGTTGACTGATAAATGGTTTGCTCCAATTAATGCAGGCCATAAATATATACGTAACCTACCGTTAGAGCCAAAACAAATTGCCGCTAGATCAAGTATTATAAAAGCAAATGTGCCGCTGGATGCAATCTATAAATGCTGGCACATATATCCACGTGTCGATATGCGATATTATACAGCCGATCTAATAACTGAAATTTTAAGTGGTGGAGGATCTTCTCGCTTATTTCAGGCACTAGTAAAAGAAAAACAATTATTTAGCAATATTGAATGTTATCATTTAGGGAGTACGGATGCTGGTTTACTTACTATAGAAGGAAAATTGGTTAAAGGTGTAAAAATGGAAGATGCGGAATCGGCTATAAAAGCAGAGTTGATTAAACTTCAGCAGGAAGGGATTAGCCAACGCGAATTAGAGAAGGTAAAAAACAAAACGGAGAGCATGATTGCTTTTGAAGACATGAGTATAACTAACCGCGCCGCTAGCTTAGCCATGTACGAACTAATGGGCGATGTTAATTTAATTAATAAAGAATTAGATAGATACCGTGCTGTAACTGCAGAAGAAATACAAAATGAAAGTAAAATAATTTTTGACGAAAAGAATTGCAATACACTGTATTATTATTCTAACAACTAAAACTAAATGAACCGTAAACTCGCCCCAAATATAAAAGATGCTATTGAATTTAATCTTCAGCTTAAGCCACATAAAAAATTTACTTTAGATAACGGCATAACTGTTTATGCTATTGATGCAGGAGCGCAGGAAGTGGTGCAGGTTGAGTTAGTATTTTATGCAGGCAATTGGTTTGAGCAAGAAAAAAATACAGCCTCTACAACTAATTATTTATTAAAAAATGGCACGTCTAATAAAACGGCTTTTGAATTAAATGAAATTTTTGAATATTACGGCGCTTATTGTAACCGATCTTGCTCTAACGAAACCGCCACAGTATCGCTTTCTTCTTTAACCAAACAGTTACCAGAAATTTTACCACTAGTAAGAGAGATGATTACTGATTCTGTTTTTAGTGAAGAAGAGTTGGATATTTATAAACAAAATGCCAAACAACGGTTACAAGTTAATTTACAAAAAAGTGATTTTATAGCCACTCGTTTAATTGATGCACATTTGTATGGAGAAGCGCATCCTTATGGAAAGTACACTAATCCAGAAGATATAGATGCTTTGAGTAGCAGCCATTTAAAAGATTTTTTTAAACAGTATTACCTTAATGGGCAATGTGTGGCTTTTGTAAGTGGCAAATTACCTATTAATATAGAACAGCAATTAAATAGCGCATTTGGCGATCTGCCATTAAAGCCTTTCAATAATCAGCTTTCTAACATTATTCAAACCCCAGCAATTAAAAAAAAATATCGCATACAAAATGATATAAATGGTGTGCAGGGGTCTATCCGTATAGCAAGGCCATTTCCCAATAGGCACCATCCCGATTTTATGAAAGTGATGGTATTAAATACACTGTTTGGTGGGTTCTTTGGATCTAGATTGATGAGTAATATTCGTGAGGAAAAAGGATATACTTATGGCATTCATAGTTATGTACAAAATCATATTCACGAATCGGCATGGCTTATAAGTACCGAGGCTGGCAAGGATGTGTGTGAAGCAACTATTGAAGAAGTGTATAAAGAAATGAAGGAGTTAAGAGAAAATTTAGTTGATGCAGAAGAGTTATTACTTGTTCGTAATTATTTAATTGGAAACATATTGGGAGACTTAGATGGCCCATTTCATATTATGGGACGATGGAAAAATCTTATTTTAAATAATTTAACCGACGATTATTTCCACAGGTCAATAGAAACAATAAAAACTATTTCGACAGATGAATTACAAGCGTTATCAAAAAAATATTTAAACCCCGAGCAATTTTACGAATTAGTTGTAATTTAATAGTATGCAAAAATGGGTATTTAAAATATTAGTTTGCTCTGTAAATGTTTTTATTCTAGCTTATATTTTACCGGGCATAACTATTGTTGATTTTTTTACAGCTATACTTGTTGCTGCGGTATTGTCACTGCTTGATGCCGTTGTAAAACCACTTCTTATTTTATTTACTTTGCCAGTAACTATATTAACACTTGGTCTTTTTTTATTTGTAATTAATGCAGGCATTATTTTAATTGATGCTCATTTTGTACATGGCTTTGAGGTAAAAAGTTTTTTGCATGCCTTGTTATTTGGGGCGTTGCTTTCATTTTTTAACTCCTTGGTACATAAAAAAGCTTTTCCTTCAGAGAAGAAATCAATGCATTAAAAATTAAATGTATCGTATGCGTTGTAAACATATCCCTCAAGTGTATATAATAACCATGGCTATATAATAATTAAGCATTAAATTTTAAAGTGATTTAGTTAGCTTACAAAACATCAACTAACTTTGACTTGTCTTAATAACACTAAGCCAATTAGAGAATACTTTACCAGATTTAGTAGTATGAAATTTGATAAAAAACTTTTAAATAACGAAGCGTTAACAGAAATATATAAAAAACTGTTACTGCCCCGTATGATTGAGGAAAAAATGCTGGTATTATTACGGCAGGGGAAAATCAGTAAATGGTTTAGTGGTATAGGCCAGGAAGCAATCTCTGTTGGTGCTACCATGGCTATCCAATCAGACGAATGGATTATGCCATTGCATAGAAATCTAGGAGTTTTTACTTCTCGTAAAATGCCATTAAGTAAATTATTTATGCAATGGCAGGGTAATAAAGAAGGGTATAGTAAAGGCAGGGAAAGAAGTTTTCACTTTGGCACAAAAGAGCATCATATTTGTGGTATGATATCGCACTTGGGTCCACAAATGGCTATTGCCGACGGAGTGGCATTAGCGTATAAATTAAAAAATGAAAATAAGGTTTCACTAGCTTTTACTGGCGATGGGGGAACCAGCGAAGGTGATTTTCACGAAGCATTGAATATTGCAGCGGTGTGGGATCTACCGGTTATTTTTATCATAGAAAATAATGGCTACGGTTTAAGTACACCTATTGATGAGCAGTATCGCTGTAAAAATTTAGTTGATAAAGCTATTGGTTATGGTATTGAAGGCATACAAATTGACGGCAATAATATTTTATCTGTATACGACACCATTAAAGGAGTTAGGGACTATTGCATTAAAAACCAGAAGCCTTACCTCGTAGAATGTATGACTTTTCGTATGCGTGGGCACGAAGAAGCGAGCGGTGTAAAATATGTACCTCCTGAATTGTTTGAGTTTTGGGAAAAGAAAGACCCTGTAAAAAATTATGAACAATATCTACTTGACGAAAAAATTTTAACAGCAAAACAAGTAGAAACCATTAGAGCCGATACAAAAGCGCATATTGAAACTGAACTAAAAATTGGGTCTAACACAAAGCAAATATTACCAAATACAGTAGAAGAAATTAATGATGTGTATGCTGTTAGAAAAGACATAGGACAAAATATAGTAGATATTAGCTCGCTACTATCTGTGCAAAAAAAATCATCAAAGGGAGGAGGCTTAGCAGGATCTGATAAACGCTTTATCGATGGTATAAAAGAAGCGCTTCATCAAAGTTTAGTTAAACATTCCAATTTGATTATAATGGGGCAGGATATTGCTGCATATGGAGGGGCTTTTAAAATAACTGAAGGATTAGTTGAAGAATTTGGTAAAGATAGAATACGAAATACCCCAATATGCGAAAGTGCTGTGGTAGGGGCCGCATTGGGTTTAAGTTTAGAAGGGTACAAAGCTATTATGGAAATGCAGTTTGCCGATTTTGCTACTGTGGGATTTAATCAAATAATAAATAATCTAGCAAAAATTCACTACCGTTGGGGGCAAAACGCCGATGTGGTTATCCGTATGCCAACGGGTGGTGGCGTAGGGGCAGGGCCTTTTCACTCTCAAAGCAATGAAGCTTGGTTTGTGCATACGCCAGGATTAAAAGTGGTTTATCCAAGTACGCCTGCCGATGCTAAGGGGTTATTAATTGCAGCTATTAATGATCCGAATCCGGTTTTATATTTTGAACACAAAGCATTATATCGTTCTGTAAGCGGCTTGGTGCCTGAGGAATATTACGAAGTTGAAATTGGCAAAGCAAGATTAGTTACTACTGGCGATGATATCAGCATTATTACCTACGGAGCTGGTGTACATTGGGCGATGGATTATGCAAAAAATCATCCAAATATTTCTATTCATATTTTAGATCTTAGAACATTACTACCGCTTGATTATGTTGCAATAAAAGAAGCTGTTGCTGCCACTGGAAAAGTTTTACTCTTACATGAAGACACGCTATTAGGTGGTATAGGCGGTGAGATATCTGCTTGGATCGCAGAAAACTGTTTTGATAATTTAGATGCACCAGTTATGCGTTGTGCGTCACTAGATACTCCCATTCCTTTTAACTTGGAGCTAGAGAAAAATTTTATGGCTTATTCCAGACTAGATGATTCCGTAAAAAAATTAATTAACTATTGATATATTTTTAATTTATTTTATTAATTTAATTATTCTTATTTTCCGTATTCTAAAATTAACACTAAATTGAAAAAATATTTTTTATTCATTATTGTTATCACTATTTTTATTTCCTGCAAACAAAATAATAACAAAGAAAAGGTGAGTGTTCCATTATACGACTCCTCTTATATGCCTGCAGTTTTTACAGATCCTAATCGTATGGAAAAAATAAAAACAGCGTTTACGGTAATCGATAGCTTGTATAAAAAAAATGCTGAAGACAATCACTTTCCAGGTATATCATTTGGTATTGTTGTAGATGGAAAATTGCTATATAAAAATAGTTATGGTCATGCCGATATTGAAAAAAAGATACCCGTAACTTCCGCTTCCTTGTTTCGTATTGCCTCTATGAGTAAAAGTTTTACTGCAATGGCTATTTTAAAATTACGTGACGAAGGGAAATTAGATTTAGACGATCCGGCTTATTTATATATACCTGAACTCAAAAACTTAAAATATGCAACAGCCGATGCTCCTGTAATTACTATCCGTCATTTAATGACACATAGCGCAGGCTTTCCAGAAGATAATCCATGGGGCGATAGGCAACTTGATGTTAATGATAAAAGTTTAATGGAGTTTATTCGGAAGCAAATCACTTTTTCTAATCCGCCTGGTATTGCATATGAGTATAGTAATTTGGGTTTTGCATTGCAGGGGAAAATAATTAGCAAAGTTTCGGGTATGCGTTATCAGGATTATGTTAAAAAAAATATCTTAGAGCCTCTGGGAATGAAAACAACAACCTATGAATATAGCGATGTTGCTTTGGATAAATTAGCGCATGGCTATCGCTGGTTAAATGAAAAGTGGAATGAAGAAACATTGTTACACGATACAAAAGATGGTAGTTGGGGTGCCATGGGCGCTATGATAAGCTCTATTGATGAGTTTGCTGCCTATATGGCATTTCATTTATCAGCCTGGCCGCCAAACAACTCAAAGGATGTTGGACCTATAAAAAGAAGTTCGGTAAGGGAGATGCAACATCCTTGGCGTGTTAATGGCTTTAATGCAAATTTTATATTTCCTGATGGAAGAAGCTGTGCAACTACAACGGCATATTGTTATGGCTTAGGCTGGATGAAAGATTGTGATGGCAAAGTCTATATTGCTCACAGTGGTGGCTTACCAGGTTTTGGAAGTCAGTGGCGTATTATGCCTGATTATGGTATTGGCGTGGTAGCATTTGCTAATAGAACTTATGCTGCAATGACAACAGTAAATTTAAGGGCGTTGGATACATTAATTAAAATTGCAGGGTTACAACCAAGGCAACTTCCTCCATCAAAATTTTTGCAACAACGTAAAAATGAATTGTTGAAAATTTTACCTAATTGGGGGAGAGCTCAGGAGAGTGTAATTTTTGCCGAAAATTTTTTCTCTGATTACCTCATTGATAGTTTAAAAAAAGAAAGCAAAGAATTGTATATTAAAGCAGGGAAAATAGTTGCTATTAAAGAATTAAAACTCGAGAATCAATTAAGAGGCACTTTTATTATTGAAGGCGAAAAAATAAATATGGAAATATATTTTACGCTATCACCCGAAAATCCTCCTTTAATTCAGGAGTATAGGATAAAGGAAATACTAAAACAATAAAGATTTGATATAGAGGTTACTAATAAATTTAATCTTCTTTATTTTTTATCCCTCAGCGATATTATTTCATTAATATCACTCCATTGTCGTAACATTTTTGGCAATAATTTCATCTAAATGAGTATCTATTTTATCAATTTCTTTTATGCCGTGATGAATAATAAAAATAAGGCAGGTAGTATATTTAATACTGACAATTACACCGGGACAAAACTAGGGGTGTTGTAAACGACTGCTAATTAATTCCAAGAGCTAGTTTATTTTCTTCTTTAATTTGTTTCTGCTGTTTTTATTTTAATAATTTAATTTTAAAAGCATACGCTGCGTTTAAAATATATTTATTAAAAGATACTTCATCAGCCATGCTTGCAAATGCGTAAGTTGGCAAATATTTTATCATAAAAGTATCTAGCTCGGCCCCTGTTAATTGTGTGATTCTTCTTACAAAATTTTTGTTAAATCGGTAGCTTACAAAATGATCCTGTTCCTGTTGCTCTATCCTTGCTTGAAAAGCTTTAAGGCGTTTATTTCTTTTAAAGCGAAACATGTTTATAATTTCATTTACATCAGCTCCCACATAGCCTTCTGGTGAAATACTGCTTTGTATTGTCGGGCTTTTAAAATTGTAAATATCTTCATAAATCTTCCGATTTTCAATAGAATCCTCGCGGTACGATCTGGCAAATATTATTACCTCTTTTAATGTACGATATCCACCTTTTACTTGCACTCGCAATGAAATATCAAATTGAGTAAGATCGGATATATCTTTAACAGCAAATTTTTGTGTAGGCTTATTTTGATAAATAAAAGTGAGGGAATCTTTATCGGTAACTGCTATCGAATATCTCCCCATAGAATCAGTTTGTGCATATTTACCCTCGCTACTTTGAATATATACATGTTCTACATAGTTTTTTTTTGAAGAATCGAATATAGTACCTGTAACGATTAACTGCGCATTTAAATTATTAACAACACAAGTAAGACAAAGTATCCTAAAAAGTATTTTTGAAAATAATTTCAATAGATTTTTAAAATTAATATAGTTAAAAATACGCGAACTATTTATAACCTTATTTATTGTTTTGATATTTTAACTAGATTTTACTTTTTAAAAATAATTTTCTCATAAGTGCTGCAGCAACTGGGCTATTTTTGTATAATTTCTGCAATTAGTTTTGGATAGTAGGCGTGTTCTAATGCATGAATTTTTTCTGCCAATGTGTCTACAGTTTCATTTTCAACTACCTGGCATTTAGCCTGAAAAATTATGTCTCCGTGGTCATATAATTCATCAACATAATGAATGGTGATACCAGTTTCTGTTTCATTAGCACCAATTACGGCTTCGTGAACTCGATTGCCATACATACCCTTCCCCCCAAACTTGGGTAGTAGAGCAGGGTGTATATTAATAATCTTTTTGTAATGTGTTTTTATTAAAGATGTAGGTAGCTTCCATAAAAATCCGGCGAGCACTATAAAATTGATATGGTGCTGTTGTAATTCTGGCAAATATCCATTCCCATTAAAAAATCTTTCCTTTTCTATTAATAAATAAGGGACACCAGCTTTTTTTGCAATTTCTATTACCCCAGCGTTAGGGTTATTGCTGATAATTAATGAAATATTAATATTTTCAGAATTGCCAAAATGGTTAATTATTTGTGCTGCATTTGACCCAGCCCCACTTGCAAAAATTGCAATTCTTGCTACTGCCAGGTCATTTTTTTTTTTACCACTCAATTTTTGCCACACTTTTAAAATATATCTTTTAAAAAAAGCAAATTGACCTAATGGGATACTAATTGCTAGAACAGAAAGCGGCCACAGCAGGGTAACTATAATTATATAAAATACAAACCATACCAATTTGTAGTTTTCTAAATTGCTCAAAGCCAAAATTGTTCGCCCTAAATAACCACAAAGGCTACCACCCATTGCAAATGTTGTAATAATAAGGACTAGGTTGATGCTATTTACCTTCCAACGCGCCTTTAATTTTTTTAGCATTTGGCAAAAGTCAACTAAAATATTGTGATTCATAACCCTAAGTTGAATTATTTTTTAACATAAAATAGTTTACAAATACATGACAATCGTTATATACCAATTAATTAAATCCAACGAAACATATGCTGAGTATGTAAAAAAAAATCTTTTATATCTTGTTATATTCTCATTATCCTGCCTTATTTTTGCACCTAATTAGGAAATTTTTCCACTTTAGCCCCCGATATAATTGTATGAGTCGTTGTAGAAAAATGTTTTTTAAAATATTTACGAGTATTTTTTTAGTTATTTTATTATCAATTAATGTGCAATCTTTTGCTGCTGATGGAGAAGCCTTATTTAAAGCCAATTGCGCCAGCTGCCATAAAGTTGACAAGGATTTTACAGGCCCAGCTTTAAAAGGTTGGAAGGATAGGGTTCCTGCTGATGGTTGGATATATAAATGGATGGCTAATCCTGCCGAACAAACTGATGCTTATGCTACCGCATTAAAAGCAAAATGGAAACCAACAATTATGACCAATTTTCCTCAATTAAAAAAAGAGGATATAGATGGAATATTAAAGTATATTGATGATTGGGCGCCTCCAGTAGCTCCCACAGGTGCAACAGGCCAGGCCGATGGTTCAGGAGATTCTCTTCTCTTTGGCATTTTAACCCTTGTTTTAGCAGTTATCGCTTTTATCTTGCTACAAGTTAATAGTAGTCTTCGCAAATTATCAGATGATAAAGAAGGGGTATTGCGCCCTGAGCCCGTTCCGGTTTATAAAAACAAAACCTATTTAATGATGGGTGTTTTGTTATTGTTTGCTTTAGGGGGATATTATACTATTAATGGTGCAATTGGTTTGGGCCGAATGCAGAATTATCAACCCGAGCAACCAATTTATTATTCTCATAAAGTACATGCGGGCACCAATCAAATTAGCTGCTTATACTGCCATGGTGGAGCACAGGATAGTAAACAGGCAAGCATCCCTTCAGTTAGTCAGTGTATGAACTGTCACAAAGCTATTAATAAATATGAAGGTCCAGATGAACTGGTTAAAGAAGATGGCACAGCTGTAGATGGAACTGCCGAAATACAAAAATTATACGATTATGCAGGTTGGAATGCAACAACCAAAACGTATAATCCAGATACCAATAATGACGGCATTGCTGATGGCGCAAAACCTATTGAATGGATAAAAGTTCATAACCTGCCCGATCACGTTTATTTTAACCATAGTCAGCATATTAAAGTTGGTAAACAACAATGTCAAACTTGCCATGGTAATATACAGGAAATGCCCGAAGTGTATCAGTTTTCAACGCTAAGTATGGGCTGGTGTATCAACTGCCATCGCGAAACTAAGGTTGATTTTTACAATAAAGAAAATGCTACTGGTAATAAGTATTACAGTATTTACGAAAAATTTCACAAGGATATAAAAAGCGGCAAGATGGATAGTGTGACAGTTGAAAATATTGGCGGTACAGAATGTCAGAAATGTCACTATTAAAATAGTTCGCAGTTTGTAATAGGCATACTGCAATATTAAATTCAAATTATACAACGAATAGGTTGTTGATTGCTAATCTGCAGGTTCTTGCGGAGTTTCAACAGCCCCTGATAACTGATAAATATGAGTAATAAAAAGTATTGGCAAAGTTTTGGAGAACTAAATCAAACAGCAAGTTTTGAGGAATCAACCAAAAATGAGTTTAAAGAAGAGTTGCTACCTTTAGCAGATCTTGATGATAAAGGTATTTTAGATGCCCAAACTCCTCGTAGAGATTTTCTTAAATATTTAGGATTTAGTACAGCTGCAGCAGCGTTAGCGGCAAGCTGCGAAACGCCAATACGTAAAGCAGTACCTTATTTAAATAGGCCTGATAATATTATCCCCGGGGTTCCTAATTATTATGCATCTACTTATATAAATGGTGGGGATGCTATTTCTGTTGTTGTTAAACAAAGAGATGGCAGACCTATTAAAATAGAAGGCAACGAATTATCAACTATAACCAATGGAGGCACAAATGCACAAGCTCAGGCTTCTGTTTTGGATTTATATGATAATACGCGATTGCGTTATCCAATGCAAAAAGATGGAAGTGGATTTAAAGAGGTTACTGGATTTGATGCATTTGATAATATGGTTGGAGCCGCTATTGCAGGCAAAGCGGTTGCTTTACTTACTTCAACAGTAAATTCTCCATCTACCCTAGCCATAATAGAGGAATTTAAAGTAAAATACCCAACTGGTCGCCATATACAATACGATGCGATAAGTTACAGCGGTATGATACAAGCAAATGAAGCTTGCTATGGAAAAAAAGCAATTCCATCTTATCATTTTGATAATGCAAAAGTGATTGTTAGTTTGGGCGCCGATTTTTTAGGAACCTGGATTAGTCCAACTGAATTTAGTAATCAGTATAGTAAAAACAGAAAAATTAGCGGAGAGCAACCTGAGTTAAGCAAACATTTTCAGTTTGAAAGTACAATGAGTTTAACTGGAAGTAATGCGGATGATCGGTATACCCATAAGCCATCTGAAACAGGAGCTGTGGCTGTAGCTATTTTAAATGCATTAAATGGAGCAGCAGCTTCTTTTTCGGATACAAAATTAAATGAGGGCATAAGGTTAGCTGCTACTAATTTAAAATCAGCTGCCGGCAATGCACTGGTTGTTTGTGGAAGCAATGATGTAAATATTCAAATTGTAATTAATGCTATTAATGAAGCGATTGGCGCAAATGGTAAAACCATTAATTGGGCTATTAGATCAAACTACAAAAAGGGTATTGATGGAGATATGGTTACATTGATTAATGATATGAATTCAGGTGCTATTGGCGCTGTTTTAATTCATGATGTTAACCCTGTTTATTCGTATAGTGATAGTAAAAAATTCAAAGACGCACTGGCAAAAGTTGTTTCTGTTTCCTTTAACGGAACCATGGATGAAACAACCGAGTTATGTAAATATATTCTTCCATCTCACCATTGGTTAGAGAGTTGGGGTGATGCGGAACCTAAAACAGGTTATTACAGTTTGTTGCAGCCAACAATTAATCCTTTATTTAAAACTAGGGCCTGGCAAACTTCTTTAATTAAATGGAGTTCGGCAGCTGGCAGCATGGTAAATGATTATGAAACTTATTTTAAGACTTACTGGAATGCCAAGTTAGGCAGTACAGATTTATATAATAAAGCTTTGCAGGATGGTGTTATTGAACCTAGCGCCATACTTCCTATAACTGCAGGCACATTTAGTAACTCAAAATTAACTGAAGCTATAACTGCCGCTGCATCTGTACAAAGTGGCGCAGTGGAAATAATACTTTATCAAAAAATATCTATTGGTAATGGTAGCCAGGCTAATAATCCTTGGTTACAAGAATTACCTGATCCTATTACCAAAGTAACTTGGGATAATTATGCGATGATAAGTCCAGCAATGGCACTGTCCTTATTAAACCTGGATGTAATGAACCAAGAGCGAGGAAAGCAAAGTGATTACGAAGTGCATCCCGAAAAACCTGTTATAAAAATTACAGTAAATGGAAAGTCGGTTCAACTACCCGTAATAGTTATTCCGGGCATGAATGCTGCTACCATTGCTTTAGCAGTTGGGTATGGCAGAGAAAGTGCAAGCAAAGAAACAACAGCTGATAATATTGGCAAATCTGCAAATGGTGCAGGTAAAAATGTGTATCCTCTGGTTAGTTTTAATGGAACCAATTCTTATTCATCTGTAGCTACAGTTGAAAAAACGGACACTAAATACCCTTTAGCACAAACGCAGGTACATGGTTTTACAGAGAGCCGTCCTGTAATTTATGAAACCAATCTTAAAAGTTTTGTAGCTAATCCCGAATCTGTTTTAGAAGAGATAACTAAAGAAAAGATAGCTATTACTATAGGAGGTAGCAAAGATTTTGTTAAAGATGCAACCATTTATCCCGATTATGATAAGCCCGGTATTAAGTGGGGTATGAGCATTGATTTAAATACTTGTACTGGCTGTAGTGCTTGTGTGGTTGCCTGTACTGCCGAAAACAATGTGAGTGTAGTTGGTAAAATGCAAGTGCAGCGTGCACATGAAATGCATTGGTTGCGCATTGATCGTTATTTTACAGGCGATTTAGAAAACCCAGATGTGGTTTTTCAGCCAATGCTTTGTCAGCATTGCGACAATGCTCCCTGCGAAAACGTTTGTCCAGTGGCTGCAACTAACCATAGCAGTGAAGGCTTAAATCAAATGACTTATAATCGTTGTATTGGCACAAGATATTGTGCTAATAACTGTCCTTATAAAGTACGTAGATTTAACTGGTTAGATTACACGGGAGCAGATAGTTTTGCCGATAATCAAAATCCGATGGTAGGTACTTATATGGATGCTTCTGTTATGCAGATGAATGACGATCTAACTAGAATGGTATTAAATCCGGATGTTACCGTACGAAGCAGGGGGGTAATAGAAAAATGCTCTTTCTGCGTTCAGCGTTTACAAGAAACAAAATTAGAGGCTAAAAAACAACAGGATCCAAAATTAGTGCGTAATGTAAAAGTAGCTTGTATGCAAGCTTGTCCAACAAATGCTATAAGCTTTGGGAATGTAAACGACAAGCAAAGTGATATTTATAAGATTAGAAATGTGGAACAAACGCACAGGGCGTTTTACGTAATGGAGCAATTGCACGTTTTGCCTAATGTGAGTTACTTGGCAAAAGTAAGAAATACAGAAAGGCATATTGGCGTGGAGGAAGAAACAAATGCGGCGGTGTAAAAAGTGTAAGCGGATAAAATTTTGTAAATATAAAATCAAGTAAAAAATAAAAAGCAGAACTCATTTTACTTTTTGCTTTTGAATTTAAATTATATGTCATTACTGAAATACGAATCACAACTTAGGGAGCCACTGGTAGATGGTAATAAAAATTATCACCAGATTACAGAGGATATTATACGTCCCATTGAAATGAAACCTAGTCGTCTCTGGTATATAGGATTTTTTATCAGCATAGCTTTGTTATTATTTGGGGTGTATAGTGTTTACCGAGAGGTTACTTACGGTATTGGGCAGTGGAATGTAAATAAAACCATTGGCTGGGGTTGGGATATTACCAATTTTGTATGGTGGATTGGTATTGGCCATGCGGGGACATTAATTTCTGCAATCTTATTATTATTTCGCCAGGGCTGGAGAACAGGCGTGAACAGGGCGGCTGAAGCAATGACCATTTTTGCTGTAATGTGTGCTGGTCAATTTCCTATCTGGCATATGGGCAGAGTATGGATGGCGTTTTTTGTATTACCTTATCCAAATAGCCGAGGTCCGCTGTGGGTTAATTTTAACTCGCCTTTATTGTGGGATGTATTTGCGGTATCCACTTACTTTACTGTTTCTTTATTATTTTGGTATTCGGGCTTAATCCCCGATTTGGCAACAGTAAGAGACCGAGCTAAAACAAAGTTTCGTAAAATGTTTTATGGAATTGCGTCTTTTGGTTGGACCGGTAGTACCAAACACTGGCAGCGCCACGAAAGTTTAGCATTGGTATTGGCGGGCTTAAGTACTCCCCTTGTTTTAAGTGTTCATACTATTGTATCTTTCGATTTTGCTACTTCAATTGTTCCAGGTTGGCATACCACTATATTTCCTCCTTATTTTGTGGCTGGTGCTATTTTTTCTGGATTTGCTATGGTGCAAACCTTACTTATAATTGTTAGAAAAGTATTACACTTACAAGAATATATTACTGTTGGACATATTGAGGCAATGAATAAAATTATTGTACTTACCGGTAGCATTGTTGCTTGTGCTTATCTCACCGAATTGTTTATTGCCTGGTACGGACAAAATCCTTACGAGTGGTATGCATTTAAAGAAAATCGTGCCAACTTGTTTAGCCCTTATGGGTGGAGTTACTATTTAATGATGTTTTGTAACGTGTTATCTCCTCAGTTATTTTGGAGTAGTAAGTTAAGGAGAAATATTACAGTTACTTTTTTCATGAGTATAATTGTAAATATTGGAATGTGGTTTGAGCGGTTTGTAATTATTGTTACATCGGTTTATAGAGATTATTTGCCTTCCTCCTGGAGTACTTATTATAGTCCTTCTATCTGGGAGCTTGGATTTTATCTAGGTACATTTGGATTATTTTTTACTTGTTTTTTCCTATTTGCAAAATACTTTCCAGTAATTGCGGTAGCCGAAATAAAAGCGGTTTTAAAAACTAGTGGAGAGAATTATAAAGTAAAGATGACGGATCTTGAAAAAGCTGATGCTGAAAAATTTTATATTGATGAAGTTGCGCATGCGCATTAATAAGTTTAAAAGTTGTTAGACGTTTAAAAGTTAAACATATGGCTGGAGGAATTAAAAAATTTGTTGTTGGATCATTTGATGATGAAAAGGTATTGTTTCCTGCGGTGAAAAATGTTCGCAAAGCGGGGTATAAAATACATGATGTGTACACTCCTTTTCCTGTGCATGGGTTAGATCATGCTATGGGCATTCGTGAAACAAGTTTACATACTGCAGGATTTATTTATGCCATTACCGGTACCACCACTGCGCTTACATTTATGAGTTGGGTGTTTACTAAAGATTGGCCGTTAAATATTGGCGGTAAACCTCACTTTGCCTTACCCGCTTGGATACCCATCACTTTTGAGTTAACGGTATTATTTTCGGCAGTTGGCATGGTGCTTACTTTTTGTTACCTATGCAATTTGGCCCCTTTTGTAAAGAAGCACCATTTTCATCCAAGGGCAACCGATGATTTATTTGTAATGGTTATTGAATGTACTGATAAAACAAATGCCGACGAATTACAATCTTTTTTACAAACTGCAGGTGCACAAGAAATAAATGTGCAGATAGCAGAAACAGGATGGTGGATTGGCAGATACCATAAGGAACAAAAACTATATAAAGAAGAGAAAGGATATTAATTTCCTCCTTCTATCCTCCCTAGGCGGGAGTGAAGTGGAGGAGATATTTGTGAAGATTGAATTTTATATTTTTTTAAAAAAGTACTTATAATTAATTAATTCGCTTCGATAACCATCTCTACCGAGGGAGTTGTAGGGGGCCAAATGTATATAAGAATGAAAAAAATCGCAATTATAGCAACGCTGTTTTTATTAATGGGTGCAGTGGTTATCGGATGTAAAGATAAACGCAGCCCTGGCACTGTTTATATGCCTGATATGGCTTATAGCCGTGGGTACGAAACTTATGCACCCCGCGATTCAACAATTTTTACTTTAAATCCAAATAATGCAGGGCATAAAATATTTTACAATAATCAATCACCTGCGGGAACTATTAAAAGAGGCGAACTTTTCCCTTTTAATGTACCTAATGATAGCAATGGGTTAATTAATTTAAGCGCGTTAGTTAAAAATCCATTAGCCCCATTAAACAGAAAAGAATTAGAAGAAGCAGGTAGATTATTTAATATTAATTGTGCAGTGTGCCATGGAGCTAAAGCAGAAGCCAACGGACCCCTAGCGGCTAAAATAGGTGGAGTAAAAAGTATTATTGCTACATCACCTACGTATAGTGATGGACGCATATTTTTTGTTTTAGAATATGGGCAGCTTAATATGGGCAGTTATGCATCTCAGTTAAGCAGAGAACAACGGTGGAGAATTGTACAATATATTAGAACGCTAGAACCAAGAATTGATTCAACAGTAACGGTTACTCCAAGTGTAGCTACTAAAACAATAAACTAATAAACGTATTAACACAAAATAAAGATGGATCATCAATTTCAATTATCGGACAGTTATAAAAAGTGGACTTATGGTTTGATTGGAGCCGGGGTTATCGCATTGATATATGGATTTATTATGTTTCATCCATTTGCACTTGCCGCACATGGAAAAAATGTAAATAGCACTCGCTTTTGGGCCGTGCTGTTACAAAACAGTGTTTTCTTTTTACTAGTTGTAAATGCTGCCATGTTCTTTATTTGTGTTACAACTATGGCGATGGGCGGATGGGTAGTTGCTTTTAGAAGAGTTTCGGAAGCTATATCTAGCGTGGTACCTATTTTAGGCGTCATTACTTTTGTAATATTAATGGCCATTATTTTTGGCGAACGTACAGATATTTATCATTGGCTAGATAAAGAAGCAGTGGCAAAAGATCATATATTGAACGGTAAAAAGGGATTTTTAAATCCTGTCTTTTTTTCTGTTTGGTCTTTTATTACTATTTTTTTATGGTGGTTTTTGGGTAAAAAAATGCGTAGCATGAGTTTGGATAGTGATAAAAAAGATGCCATGAATTACGAAACTGGGAAAAGATGGATTTGGAATAATACCGTGTGGGCTTCTTTATATTCCATAGTTTTTACACTTACTGTTGCTTCCACAATTCCTTGGCTTTGGTTAATGAGTATTGATGCGCATTGGTATAGCACCATGTATAGCTGGTACACATTTGCAAGTACATTTGTTTCGGGCGTTTCGTTAATTGCCTTGTATGTTATTTATTTAAAAAATCGTGGCCAGCTAAAGTATGTTACTGAAGAGCATTTGCACGATTTGGGAAAATTTATGTTTGCATTTTCTGTTTTTTGGACATACTTATGGTTTTCTCAATACATGTTAATCTGGTATAGTAATCAACCAGAAGAAACAAAATATTTTATTGAAAGAATTGGTACTGCAGAAAAAGCAGGACCCTATAAAGGAATATTTTTCTTTAACTTAATTATTAATTTTCTTTGTCCACTGTTAATATTAATGAAGCGTGGCAGCAAAAGAAATTGGACTATGGTAACCATCATGGCCTTCTTAATCATTTTTGGCCACTGGATAGATTTTTATCAAATGGTTATGCCAGGTACATTACATGAGCATGCAACATTAATGCCTTTTGAATTTGGTATTGCTAGTTTATTTGTAGGATTAATTATGTGGGGAACGGGAAGATACCTAAGTAAGCATTCATTGCTTGCAAAAAATCACCCTTTCTTAAAAGAGAGTATGATACACCATACATAGAAAATGTGCTTCCTTGGCTGGTTACAAAAGCAGAGGTGGCTAAGAGAATTGAATTATTATTTTTGCAATTAAGTTAATGACATAAAAAATAAAAAAACCTTGCTTAATTAGGATACAAAATCTTTTTTTTGCTTTTGGGTCAAATAACAAAATTTATGAAAGAGTTTTTAATTATAGCTTTAGGAGTATTAATTTTTGTAGTAATTTTTCAGATTGCAAAAGCCAGTGAGTATGTGAGCGTTTTAAAAGGCGAAAAACAATCACGTAAACAAAATAATAAAATCAATGCATTTTTACTGCTTGGGTTTTTAATTTTTGGCTTAATAGGAGTTTGGTATTGCAATGATTTATACTATGGAAAAACGCTATTTCCACAAGGTTCTGCATCTTTAGAAGGAGAGAAAATTGATTCTATGTTATTAATAACTATTTTAATAACTGGCGTTGTTTTTATTATCACCCAAATATTATTATTTTGGTTTTCATTTAAGTACCAAGAAAAAGACGACAGAAAAGCATTTTACTTTCCACACAATACAAAATTAGAATTGATTTGGACAACAGTGCCTGCTATATTTTTAACAGTATTGGTTGTTTTTGGTTTAAAGTATTGGTTTAAAATCACAGGCGATGCACCTAAAAATGCAATCGTTGTGGAAGTTACAGGTCATCAATTTGCTTGGGAGTTTAGATATCCAGGATCTGATAAAGTGCTTGGTAAAAAGGATTATAAATTAACTACCGCAAAAAATAATCTTGGGGTTAATTTTGATGATCCTGCAAGTTTTGATGACATACATGTAAATACCACCATGCATATTCCTATTGGTGTACCAGTTAAAATGGTCATTAATTCACAGGATGTTATTCATGATGTAGGATTGCCTCATTTTAGATTAAAAATGGATGCTGTGCCAGGTATACCAACCACTCAATGGTTTACTCCAAGCATTACCACAGTCGACATGAAAAAGAAAACCGGTAATCCTGATTTTAATTTTGAAATCTCCTGTGATCAATTATGCGGAGCTAGTCATTATGCTATGCGAGGGGTAATTATTGTAGAAACTATGGAAGAGTATAAAAAATGGTTATCTGAACAAAAGTCAGAATATTTTACATTATTTCCTGATAAAGCCCCTAAAGATAATAGTAGCGACAGCATCGGGAAACAAATTACCCAATTACTGCCAGTAAAAAATAATTAACGGATCCCCAATAGTACATTGGAATGAAAAATAATTAAGAATATGAGTAGCGAAGCCACATTACAGCATGCAGACGTTCACGACGCACATCATGAACACCATCATCACGAAACGTTTATATCTAAATACGTTTTTAGTCAGGATCATAAAATGATTGCCAAGCAATTTTTGGTAACAGGTATTATCTGGGCAATCATTGGCGGATTATTTTCAGTAATATTTCGTTTTCAGTTAGGGTATCCAGAGTCTACCTTTCCATGGTTGGAAGATTTGTTGGGCCATTGGGCTGCTGGCGGTAAATTAAAGCCAGAATTTTATTATGCATTAGTTACTATGCATGGAACTATCTTGGTATTCTTTGTTTTAACTGCAGGACTAAGCGGAACTTTTGCAAATTTTTTAATTCCATTACAGGTAGGTGCAAGAGATATGGCTTCTCCTTTTTTAAATATGTTGAGCTATTGGTTCTTTTTTCTTTCTTCTATCATAATGTTTACTTCGTTATTTGTGCAAACTGGCCCTGCAAGTGGTGGATGGACAATTTATCCTCCATTAAGTGCGTTAGGTGATGCATCTAGTGGAGCTAAAATTGGAATGGATCTTTGGTTGGTAAGTATGGCGATGTTTATCGTGTCTGCATTATTAGGAGGCCTTAATTATATTACTACCATACTTAACATGCGTACAAAAGGAATGAGTATGACCCGTTTACCTTTAACTATATGGTCGTTATTTTTTACTGCAGTTTTAGGGGTGCTTTCTTTTCCTGTATTATTATCAGGAGCAATATTATTATTATTTGATAGAAATTTGGGCACCAGTTTTTTCTTGAGCGATATTGTAATTGCTGGTAAAATTTTACCTAACGAAGGCGGAAGCGCTATTTTATTCCAACATTTATTCTGGTTCCTCGGTCACCCCGAAGTGTATATTATATTACTTCCAGCAATGGGGATGAGTTCGGAAATTATTAGTGTAAATAGTCGTAAACCTATTTTTGGCTATATGGCTATGGTGGGGTCGGTTTTTGCTATTGCAATACTTGCTTTTTTAGTTTGGGCCCATCATATGTTTATTACTGGCCTTAACCCCTTCCTTGGCTCTGCATTTGTATTACTTACTTTGTTAATTGCGGTTCCATCGGCTATTAAAGTATTTAATTGGATTACAACTTTATGGCGTGCAAATATCCGCTTTACCCCGGCTATGTTATTCGCTATTGGTTTTGTAAGTTTATTTATTAGCGGAGGTTTAACGGGTATATTTTTAGGAAATTCTGCACTTGATCTTCATTTACATGATACCTATTTTGTAGTGGCGCATTTCCATATTGTAATGGGCGTAGCATCATTCTTTGGTATGTTCGCTGGGGTGTATCATTGGTTTCCTAAAATGTTTGGTCGTTATTTAAATGACACAATGGCTTTTATTCATTTTTGGATAACTATTATAGGGGCTTATTTAATTTTTTGGCCAATGCATTACGAAGGATTAGCAGGTATGCCACGTCGTTATTATGATTTTTCGGGATGGAGTTCATTTAATATGTTTAGCGGATTAAATGAATTTATTAGCCTTATTGCCATGATTGTATTTGCTGCACAGTTGCTATTTGTTTTCAATTTCTTTTATAGTATGTTTAAAGGAAGAAAAGTTGCCGATACAAATCCATGGGGATCTAATACATTAGAGTGGACAACACCTATTAATCCTGGACATGGCAACTGGCCTGGCGAAATTCCGGAAGTGTATCGCGGCGCTTATGATTATGCAAAAGACGGGAAAGAATTTATACCGCAAAATGTACCCATTGGAGATGATGAATCCAAGGCACATTAATAGTTACGTTATATCACCACTTTACACGAGTGGAAATTGAAATATTGTATTAAACATTTGTAAACTTAAATTAAGCTAGATAGGGAGGGTGCATTGTAAATGTCTGTGATAATAAAAAGTGAATTATGGTTAATTGTAAAAGTTTATAAAAAATAAATGCCAAGCTTTCCTCTCTCATGTAGAGGAAATGAGGAAATGAACATGCAGAAAGATAACAAAGCCATAACCAACTCTACATCGTTTATGTTGGTAAGTAAAGTGAAAGATTATTTTCAACTAATCAAGTTCACTTTAAGTTTTATGGTTGTGTTTAGTACAGTAGTTAGTTTTTTAATAGCACACAATGAAGCGTTTTTTGTTCGTGAAAAAATAATATCAGTTCTTTTACTTTTTGGAGCAGGGTTATTAGTTACAGGTTCGGCAAATGCAATTAATCAAATTCTGGAAAAAAAATCTGATGGGTTAATGATGCGTACAGCCCAAAGGCCAGTAGCTAGTGGCAGAATGAGTGTAGATGAAGCAAGTATTTTTGCTTTTATTACGGGGAGTGTAGGGGTGTTTATGATGTGGAAATATTTTAACACAGAGAGTGCGCTGATCAGTTTATTTAGTTTGTTTTTGTACGGATTTATTTATACGCCGCTTAAAAAGGTTAATTCTATTTCTGTATTCGTTGGTGCGATACCCGGCGCATTACCTTGTTTAATTGGCTGGGTATCAGCTTATGGTAATGCACCAATTAGTTGGACTGGAGCCTGGGTTTTATTTGGTATTCAGTTTTTATGGCAGTTTCCGCATTTTTGGGCAATTGCCTGGCTGGCACATAAAGATTACGAAACGGCAGGATTTAAACTGCTACCTGCAGATAAAGGACCAACTAGGTTTACCGCAATGCAAAGTATTATTTACAGCGCGTTGATGGTGCCTGTAGGATTTTTGCCTTTTATTGCTGGTATTAGTGGCAAAACAAGTGTATTTATTTTGTTAGGATGTAACCTTTGGATGGTATATACAAGCGTGTTATTGTTTATTCGTATGGATGCAAAAAGTGCAAGAAGGGTAATGTTCAGTTCTTATTTTTATTTAATGATTGTGTTGTTGGCAATGTTTGCCAATAGGGTGTAACCCCCCCCCTTCGTTTTATAAAAATCAACTTGTGTATAATAGCGTTCGTACTGACAATACACAATTAATGAGTCTGCAAGAAATTTAGTGATTATATGCACTTGTAAATGAAATAAAATTAAGAAACTGATAAAATAAAATAACCTACTTTTTCTAACCCTTTTGGGGAGTTAAAAAGGCCAAAATTAATGACATTATTACCGTGGCAACAAAACAAATAAAAAAAATTCACCCGCATAAATTTAACCTGTGGGTGGGCATTGGAAGTTTAATGATGATGTTTGCAGGGTTAACAAGTGCGTATATCGTTAAACGCAATCAGGCAAACTGGTTAACGTTTGATCTGCCTTCTTTTTTTTGGTATAGTACAGCTGCAATTTTGCTTAGCAGTATTACCCTTTTTGCGGCAGAAAAAATGTTTAAACAACGTCAAATTATTAAGTATAGAACTTTAATAATTACAACTTTGTTACTAGGAGTTCTTTTTATTTTTTTTCAGATACTTGGATTTAAGGTGTTATCTGAAAACGACATTAAGCTTACAGGAAATGTATCGTATTCATTTTTGTATGTTATTGTAATTATGCATTTGGCACACGTTGTAGGAGGATTGATAGCACTTATGGGACTGTTTGCAAAAAGCTTTAGTACAAAAATAATGTCATACAATATTGTTCCAGTTGAACTAATGAGCACATACTGGCACTTTGTAGATGTACTTTGGATTTATTTATTGGTATTTTTAATTATGATACGGTAAAAAAAATACAAGTAATTTTTTTAAGTTGTTTATAAAACTTAAAACTTAAAACTTAAAACTTAGAAATTTATATGTCAACAACAATATCAACCAATACCAAATGGTGGAATGGAGGACGAAGTCCTTTCAACATAAGCTATGGTAAAGTAATGATGTGGTACTTTTTAATGAGTGATGCTTTTACCTTTGGTGCATTTTTAATTAGTTATGGCACTATTCGTTTTAGCGTTAACCATTGGGCCGATCCTAATCATGTATTTAATGCATTCCCTTTAGCTGGTCATGCAAATTTGCCATTGGTATTTGTAAGTTTAATGACATTTATTTTGATTTTTAGTTCTGTAACTATGGTCTTGGCTGTACACGAAGGCCATAAAATGAACAGAAAAGGGGTAGAAAAATATATGGTATTAACAATTCTTGGTGGTCTTGCCTTTTTGGGCTGTCAGGCTTGGGAGTGGACGCATATGATCACCGGCGATCATGCAGTTTTAGTAAACGGACAAATTGAATATTGGGGTACTACCGTCACTAGAAACCCTTGGGGCGTAGAAGTTATGCATAATGGCGCTATGGTTGCCACACCGGGACCAATTGCTTTTGGCGGATATTTCTTTGGAATAACAGGATTTCATGGTTTTCACGTATTTAGCGGAGTCATTATTAACGTAACCATGCTAATTAAAACAAGGCTAGGCCATTTTGACCAGCGAGGTCATTATGAAATGATTGAAAAAGCTGGATTATATTGGCATTTTGTAGATTTAGTTTGGGTATTTGTTTTTCTTTGCTTTTATCTTGTTTAAATTTTAAAAATTAATTTATTAAAATATTATTATGAGTTCACAAATTTCTTCTCCCGAAATTACCCATGCTCCAGAACATGCTCCAGGCACATCGCGCATTTGGCGAACATTTTGGGTATTATCTTTATTAACTATAATCGAATTAGGCCTTGGCTATTTTTTATATTTTCAACATGGTCATTTATCTTACGCATTTACATTATCAACTAAATTACTAATAGCAGCATTAACACTTGCTAAAGCTTACTATATAGTTTCTATTTTTATGCACCTTGGCGATGAAATTAGAAATATGATTATGACAATTATTGTACCACTTATGTTATTTATTTGGTTTATAGCGGCGTTCCTTTTGGATGGCAATAGCTGGAAAAACTTGCGGAATACTGATGCTGGTAGCAGGCCAAACAAAACAGAACAACATCATTAATTAATAATTAATTTAATATTTAATTATTAATATATACCATCGCAACATAGCGATGGTTTTTTATAAATTTATTTATTTTCATTGCTGTAAATTTGCAATTATTAAAAAGAAAAAAATGAATAATCAGGTGGGGAAAGAATTTTCTAAATGCAATAAATTTAGTTATAGTTATGAATAAAAAAGCGGTATTAGCTCTTTTATTGGCTTTTGTAATGCCATTAGCGGGATATTTTATAGTAGATTATTATAGTAAGGATGCTGTACATATGCCTCATAGATATTTTACGCCCGATAGTGTGGTTGTATCTAGTAAGAATGGTAAAGTTATTACAGATACCATTTGGCATAAAGTAAAAAATATTGAGTTTACAAATCAGCTCGGTAAAAAGGTTTCGTTAAACGATTTGAATGGAAAAATACTGGTAATTAATTTTTTCTTTACTCGCTGCCCAAGTATTTGTCCTGGCCTTGCCCGTAGCATGAAAAGATTACAAGATTCATTTTTAAAAAATGATAGCATTGTTCAGTTTATTTCTATTAGCGTTGATCCCGAACACGATTCGATTCCTCAGCTACGAAAATTTGCCGATTACCATAATGCAAATCACGATAGCTGGTGGTTTGTAACTGGGAATAAAAAAGAAATCTATGATTTTGCATTAAATGAACTAAAGGCTGGCATTGCCGATTCAGCACTTGACTCTACTTTTATTCATACCGAAAACTTTTTTTTACTCGATAGCAATCGAATTGTACGCGGATGGTTTAATGGCTTTGACACCCTTAAACAAGCCGAATTAGTTAGGGATATTCCGCTACTAATGCTAGAAAAAGATAAAAAAACGCCTTCTGTGTTTAGAGAATTTATACCCATACTGCCCATTATATTTATTGCCATAGGAATTGTATTTGTGACGGTATTTATTTTTAACAAACAAAAAAACATACAAGAAAAAAAATAATTATTTTATGCTAAATCCAAGTTTTAAAAAAGATGATAATAAAGCCAAGCTATTAATTTACGCTGTATCATTTGTTGTTTTTGCTGCCGTAGTTTTTTTAAGTAATTATAAACTTGCTGTTAATCTTGGTTTTAATGTACATGTTTTTGCTAAGTTAAATGCGGTAATTAATTCTTTAGTTGCTATTTTATTAGTTGCAGGAATAGTATCAGCCAAACAAAAAAAATACGAGCTGCATAAAAAAATTATGTTGACCGCTATTTTTCTATCTGTATTATTTTTACTTTCTTATATAGCTCATCATTTATTAGCTGGGGATACCAAATATGGCGATTTAAATTATGACGGATTTTTAAGCTTAGATGAAAAAGCTCTTGCAGGCAGTTTAAGAATGTTGTACTATTTTATTTTGATAACTCATATTCCCTTAGCCGCCATTATTCTTCCATTTATATTATTTACAGCATACAGGGCCCTTATTGGTGAGTACGATCAGCATAAAAAATTAGTAAAAATTACTTGGCCTATATGGTTTTATGTGGCTATTACAGGCGTGGTGGTTTATATAATGATAAGCCCCTATTATCATTAATAGACTAAAAAATATTTTCGCAATTTTATTGCCATTAAATTAAAAGTGTTATATCTCCTCTGCAATAATTTTTGTAGGGCTTAGATAAACAATTTTTACAGCAATACTATCATTTACATGTGCCCCTTCTTTAAAGGGTATTTTTATTTGTATTTTATTTTCAATTAAATTTAAATAAATACCATGAGGCGTTACTTTGTAAACAGTGGCATAAATAGGTGTATTTTCTTTATTTAATTTAACGGCAGTATAAAATTCTGGTATGTATTTATTGTTATAAAGCTTTGCAGTTATTTTTTCTTTTTTCTCTAAGTTTTCTAATGCAAATGTTACAGCTTCGTTTAACTCTAATTCTGTTGGTTTAATTTGCCAAGGAGATAAGGGTACTGGAAAAAATAAATAACTATCAATTTCTTTTACAAAATATTTATCATCAATTACTTTTAAGTACCCAATAAAATTATTTTCGGTATGTGCTTTATTAATAAGTACATCTAATGCAGTATTATATAGGTACTGAATATTTGAGGCTGTCATGCGGTCGCCACGATCCGAAAGCCCAGCTGTAAAACATACCGTATCGCCAATATGAAATAAGTGGGATTTTTTAATTATTTTTTTTTCTATCAATTTTTTTTGTTGTTTTTCATCAACCATTCCATTTATTACTTTTTTTCTATTATTATCTTCATATTCTATAATAATATATTTTTTTTCGTGATTTACGAAAGTAACTTGGCCTGTATGTAATGTGCTGCTCATAATAAAAAATGCTATTTAAGTACTTTTAGAGTAATGTACGTTTTTATAATTAGGTTATTAATAATTTATAAAGACAATGATTCTGATGGATCCCAAAAATGTTTTTTAAAATCAACCACCGTATTATTTTTAACTGACAATCCGTCTTTTTTTAGTAATTTTTCCATGGTACTAGGTGTATCAAAATGATGTTTACCGGTAAGCATACCATTTCTGTTTACTACCCGTTGTGCGGGTACTTTAGGATTAATATGGTGGGCCCCATTCATTGCCCAGCCTACCATGCGGGCGCTTAGCCTTGTACCTATGTATGCAGCAATGGCTCCATAAGAACTAACTTTACCTTTTGGTATTTGCCTAACTACATCATACACGTCGTCAAAAAAACTATAAGTTCTTCTCCCCGAACTTAATACTTTTTCCTCATTAGGTTTATTGACCGCTTTACTTGTATTTGGGGTTACTAAAATCAATTTGGCACTAATTTTTCTCTTCATGTATTAAAATTTGCTGTAGCTGATCATCCACGTTTTTTACTATCGTTGGGAGTGTAAACTTTAGGTAATGTATTTTTTTACTTTGTGCTATATCCAAACTTTCGTAATGCGTTTTTATTTTAAGTTCTTCTTTAATATAGTCTTGTGCATATATATTATCTGTGTCTTCCAGAATAGTCAAATCATAAAGACTAGCTACTTTTTTTGTAAATAAATACAACTCTGGCGAATCTGTTTTAAGGTGCACAAATCCATCTGGTTTTAAAATTTGCTGATAAAGTCTTAAAAATCGTGGATGTGTTAATCTTTTTTTTGCCTTTGAAATACGTAATTGAGGGTCTGGGAAGGTAATCCATATTTCATCTACTTCGCTTTTAGTAAAATAATCGGGAAGCTTTTCAATTTGCGTACGTAAAAAACCTGCATTGTTAATATTTCCTGCCAAACATTTTTTTGCTCCAATATACATTCGATTACCTTTTATATCAACGCCGATAAAATTTTGATACGGGAATAACCCAGCCATTGCAACAGTGTATTCTCCCCTACCGCAGGCGAGTTCCAGTACCAATGGATTTTCATTTGAAAAAAAAGTATTCCAATTTCCTAAAATATCTAATGGATATTCTAAAACATTGGGAAATTTTTTTATTGCAGCAAATCGTTCTAATTTTTTTTGAGCCATGCGTAACAAAGATAAATAATCAGTACCTGAAAAAATACTTTAAAAAACATCGCTTATTTTAAATCATAAGTAAAAGGTAATAATCAGGTACAAATAAAGTATTTTTATATTTAATTATACTAAAATCTACACTATATGAATAGCGTGATTGTGTTGCTTCATTTTTCAGAAACGTCTTTACGAGCAGCTTTTTTACTCTACTCAAAAATATTATATATACTAGTCCTCTTTTCCCACTCAAAGATTTATTAGAGCTTTTAAACCGAAATTACATATTTTTAATGTGGATAAGAATCATTATATTATTCTTTCAGAAAATTATAAAAATAAAAAACAGGAGTTTATAAAAATGGTTTCAGATTATAATCCTCTCTTTTGATTTTATACGTTTATTTGCTGTAGCAATAAATTTATTTACCGAAAGTAGAGATATAGACTTACTTATTACCATTCAAAAATATCGTTCATTTATTGATAAGTTGATAAATACGAGCTGAACAAAAACCTTTACTTTTCACAGTAAATGCCTATATTAGTAATAGATGAATAAAGATATTTCTGAGTATATGATTGAGGCTATAAAGCTTTCTATCAATAATGTAGTTGAAGGTAAAGGAGGACCTTTTGGCGCCGTAGTCGTAAAGGATGGCATAATAATTGCGCGTGGTGTAAATAGGGTTACTGCAACTAATGACCCCACCGCGCACGCCGAAGTAATAGCCATAAGAGAAGCTTGTACTATTTTAAATACTTTTCAGTTAAGCGGTTGCGAAATCTATACAAGTTGCGAGCCCTGCCCTATGTGCCTTGGTGCAATCTATTGGGCTAGGCCCGATAAATTATTTTATGCCAATAGCAAGCAAGATGCTGCTTCCATAAATTTTGATGATCAGTTTATTTACGACGAAATAGGCAAACCTTTAAACCAAAGAAAACTGTTTACTCAACAAATTTTAAGAGAGGAGGCTTTGATTGCATTTACTAAATGGAAGGAGAGTTCAAATAAAATAGAATACTAAATATTTAGTATTATACTCATTCAGCAATAGATAAATACGGGTTACCTCCATAATCAATCATCCTTAATAAATTGAATAATCTTAAATTCAATCCGACATATATCTTCTTATTATAGGCTCTTATTTACATTAATAAAACTTAATTTAGACAATAAGATAGCATGTTAAAAATACCCTATCAAATATTTGGAAATTATAGAAATAATTTAAATATTTGATAGTTAGTTTGAAAATAATTTAAAAATATAATTAAAATGGGTACTAAATTAAATCTTGATAAACTAGATCTTCAGATTATCCACGAAATGATGGAAACTTCTGAGATATCATATGCCGAACTAGGTAAAAAACTATTTGTGAGTGGTGGCACAATTCATGTACGCATAAAAAAACTACAGGAGTTTGGTATAGTAAAAGGAACAAAAATGGATGTTGATATAAAACAATTAGGTTACGATATTACTGCTTTTGTTGGAATCTTTTTGGAAAAAAGTTCTATGTATGATGCAGTTGCCAAAGAACTAAAAAATATTCCAGAAATAGTACGTTTAAATTATTTAACCGGGAACTACAGTATGTTTATCGAAATTGTTTGTAAGGATATTAGTCAACTGCGTTTTATTTTACATGATGAGTTACAAAAAATTAAAGGGATAGAAAGAACCGAAACTTTTATTTCTTTAGAAGAAGGGTTTACTAGAAATGTACAAGTGGCTCCTGTAGAATGAATTAATTGAAGAATTGAAACCTTCTGCGGTTATCAAAATCGTTTTATCATGACATCATCAAATGGAGTAATTAATTTTTAACATCTACCGCATCGCTTAATGCATTACCTAATAAATTAAATGCTAGTACCAATAACATTATAGCGAAGCCAGGTATTAAAGCAATCATTGGATTATGGGTTATGATAAAATTATAATTTTCTTTTATCATTAATCCCCAACTGGGCTGTGGTGGCTGAATGCCAATACCTAGAAAACTTAACCCCGCTTCTACAATAATTGCAGTTGCAAAATTAGAAGCTGCAATTACCATTATTGGTCCAAGTATATTTGGTAAAATATGGTGCAGAATTATACGGCTGTTTTGTAAACCCAATGCACGTGCCGCTTGTATATATTCCATTTCTTTAATAGCCATCACTTGTCCGCGTATTAAACGGGCTACACTAACCCACATGGTTAAGCCAACAGCAATAAAAATTTGCCAAAAGCCCTTACCCATTGCCATAGTAATAGCAAACACTAAAAGTAAAGTTGGAATACTCCAGGTAACATTAATAAGCCACATAATTACTTGGTCGGCCCACCCTCGGTAATAACCTGCTAATGCGCCTAAAAAAATACCGAGTGTTAAAGAAATAAGGACAGCAATTAAACCCACTGCCAAGCTTACTCTTGTGCCAATAATTAATCGACTTAAAATATCTCTTCCAAATTTATCGGTCCCTAGCCAGAATTTTTTAGTGATAATATTTTTTTTAATATCACCCACATGGTTACTGGTTAATTTGCTAATTGAATAATATTGAATAATGCTAGTATCGTCATCAATAAATTTATTTACAAAAAGACTATCACCTTTAATTTTATATCCTTTTATTGGCATAAGTTTAAAATTATTTTTCGTGCCACTAAAAAAATGGGTTAGCCAGTTACCTTCAATCATTTTATGAGTAAAAATTTTTAAAAACTGTTGTGTATAACCAGGTTTCTTAGCCTGTATTTCTACAGTTTGCAGATCGGCGTTGGGAGAATTATCTGGAGCTATTAGGTAACCCAAAAATGAAACAAATACTGCCCCAGAAATTATAATAAAACCAAAGAAAGCGCCTCTGTTTTTTTTAAGTTGCTTATACATTTGGGTTTTAAAAGAAAACTTAACTTCGGCCATGGTGTAATTTACAAAATCAATATCTTATTTCACTTTTCTTTCTTTCCAACTATAGTTACCAAACTTGCCCAGCCAGCCGGCTACAACCGTGTATATAATATGAAAAGGCTGCATTAATGGGAATAACCATAACAACGATAGTGTATTAAAAAATTTTGCAACAGGATAAAGAAAAATTAATTCAATAGCAGTTTTTATAAATAGCAACATCAACCAAAGATTTATAATGGATAATTTATGTGTATAAAAAATTATCAGTAATGGAAGTAGTAAAATAATTACATTAATAAAATAAACCAGCAATAGTACTGCAAAAATTCTTTTGTCATTATATTTATCAGCTTTACTGGCCCAGCGTATACGTTGATTAAAAAATTCTTTTATTGAATTTACTGCTGCTGTTTGAACAATTACTTTTTTTGATTTAAGAAACATTACTTTATCGGGATAGCGTGTAAACATTTTATGAATCAGCAACATATCGTCGCCACTTGCTATTGTATCAATACCTGCAAAGCCGCCTACTTCTTCAAAAACATTTTTACTATAAGCCAGATTTGCGCCATTACACATGCTGTGTATTTTTTTATGCACTCCTGCACCAGTAATACCTTGTAGGGTCGTAAAATCTAATGATTGAAAAATGTGCAAGAATATGACTAATGGCGAATTTAATATACGTACAATTGAATTTTTCGCAAGATTAATTTTTACAGGCATAACAATAGCTACAGGTTGGTATTGCTCATAAAATGCGCTAATGGTTTGTAACCAGTTTTCTTTTACAATACTATCCGCATCAGTGGTAACAATTAGCTGGCCAGTAGATTGCTCAATGGCAATTTCAATCGCTTTCTTTTTATAAGAATTTATTTTGCCATTGATAAAATCTTTTAAAGAGATTAGGGTTATATTTTTGCTTTCATACAATTTTACAATGGCTGCGGTATTATCAGTAGAATGATCATTAACCACTAATACTTGAACTAAATGTTTTGGATAAGACTGGTTACAAATAGCGTTTAGACAGTCTGCAATAAATGCTTCTTCGTTTCGAGCAGGAATAATAACGGTAATTTTTGTTTTAGGGTTATTATCTATCATCCCATTCTGGTAATCACCTAAATTAAAGTCTGAAATGGATAGCCAGCTTTTCCAATAGTAAAGGATTAGTAATATATACAAGCCGAAAATTACGACTAAAATAATGATTAAAATTTGTTGCATAATGGTTGCCTTAAACTTTAGTAGCGTTAAGATAGTAATGGGGTTAAATTTTTCTCCTACAGCCTTACTTACAAAAATAATTTTTATAAAATACAAACGAATGATTATCTTTGCTTAGTTGCATAAACAACTATATGCCAAACAACCAATTTAAAAAAGGGGAATTATATAGCTTTATTACTGGTAAAGCAAGTACTGCTATTGCGCGTCGCTTACAAAAAAATTTTAAACAAAATAATGTTGATATTACCATTGAGCAATGGAGTGTTTTATATCATCTTTGGAAAGAAGACGGCTTAAGTCAGCAGCAACTTTGCGAGGCCACTTTTCGTGATAAGCCTAGTATTACTCGATTGGTTGATAACCTCGAAAAATTAAAGTTGGTAAATCGTGTGCCATCTAAAGAAGATCGTAGGATCAATAAAATTTATCTAACTAAAGAAGCGAAATATTTACAGGAACATACCATGAATATTGCCAACCAAACGCTTAATGAGGCATTGTGTGGAGTTACTAATGAACAGGTAGAAATAGCCAAAGAGGTTTTGCAGAATGTGTATGATAATTTAAAATAAGTTTCTTTTAAACTATTTTTATTTTTTAGAGCAGTACTTGAGGGAGAATTTTTAACTTAAATAAAAGATCAATTTTTTTGTAATATCAGATTGTTATTTAATAATATTTTCCTCCAGAATCTTTATTTAGTAGTGATTTACGGGGATACAAATTAAATTATATGAATACAACAACTACAGCAATTAGTGCTGCATTAAAAGGTGGTGAATGGCTAATTAAAGAAAGTGATGCATTTGAAACCTATGCACCCGAAGATTTTAATGAAGAGCAGCTAATGGTTAAAGATATGTGTTTACAGTTTTTAGCTTCGGAGATTTTACCTATTGTAGATCGCATTGATAAAATGGAGCTAGGCCTGATGTCCTCTTTGATGGTTAAAGCTGGCGAACAGGGGTTGTTAGGAACCTCTATACCCGAAAATCTTGGAGGGTTGGGCAAAGATTTTATTACTTCTACTTTAGTTAACGAAGGACTGGGCGGCGGTTTTTCTTTTAGTGTTGCTATTGCTGCCCATACCGGTATTGGTACATTACCTATTTTGTATTTTGGTACCCCAACTCAAAAAGAAAAGTATATACCTAAATTATCTAGTGGGGAGTGGAAAGGCGCTTACGGACTAACGGAACCCAATAGTGGAAGTGATGCGTTAAGTGCCAAAACAGTTGCGGTACTTAGCCCCGATGGGAAAAATTATATTTTAAACGGACAAAAATGTTGGATAACCAATGGTGGTTTTGCCGATGTATATACCGTGTTTGCAAAAATTGATGGCGATAAATTTTCAACTTTTATTGTTGAGCGTGGCATGGAAGGCTTTACCCATGGCCCCGAAGAACATAAGATGGGCATTAAAGGATCATCTACTGTGCAATTATATTTTCAGGATTGCAAAGTGCCAGTTGAAAACTTATTGGGCGAAATAGGGAAAGGGCATATTATCGCTTTTAATATTTTAAATATTGGTCGTTTAAAATTGTGTGCCGCGGCTATTGGAGGTTCAAAAATGTCGCTAAGCGATACTATTGCATATGCCAAAACGAGAGAACAATTTAAGACAGCAATTGCAAATTTTGGAGCAATAAAATATAAACTGGCCGAAATGGCTATTCGCATTTTTGTTAGCGAAAGTGCTTTATATCGTACTAGTAAATGGATAGATGATAAAGAAATCGAACTAGCAGCTTCGGGCAAAAGTTTTGCTGAAGCTTTGCTGGGCGCCGCAGAAGAATTTGCTGTGGAGTGCGCTATTTTAAAAGTACATGGAAGCGAAGTATTGGATTATGTAGTTGATGAAGGAGTTCAAGTACATGGTGGCAATGGATTTAGTGATGAATATGCAGCAAGTAGGGGTTACCGTGATAGTCGTATTAATAGAATTTATGAGGGCACGAACGAGATTAATCGTTTGCTAGCGGTTGATATGATATTAAAAAGAGCCATGAAAGGTAAATTAGACTTAATGGGTCCAGCCATGGCTGTTAGTAAGGAGTTAATGAGTGTTCCCGATTTTGGTAATGAAGAGGAAACGCCTTTTGCTAAAGAACGCAAGACAATTATAAATATGAAAAAATGCATTTTGTTGGTAGCCGGTGCTGCAGTACAAAAGCTAATGATGAAATTAAATGACGAGCAGGAAATATTGATGAATATTGCAGATATGGCTATTGAAACTTTTGAAACTGAAAGTGCGTTACTACGTATTATAAAATTGGTAAGTAAACAAGGCGAAGCCACATCGCAGGCACAGATTGATATGATGCGTTGTTATTTAAACGATGCAGTAGACAAAGTAAATAAAGCCGGCAAAGAAGCTATTAATGCTTTTGCTAGCGGCGACGAACAACGCATGATGCTGTTGGGCCTAAAGCGCTTTACCAAAACAGAACCCTTTAATAGTAAAGATGCTCGGAGAAGAATTGCTGATAAGCTTATAGCCGAAAATAAATATTGCTGGTAAAAAACACATCCCTCTTTACAGGCATTAAAAAATTGGCATTATCAACGGAAGTAAAATCCAGCTAAATAAGGTTATAAGAATAACAGAAATAATATTTAAAATAAAACCAGTTTTAAGCATTTGTTTTAATTTAATGTGGCCACTTGCAAACACAATAGCATTAGGAGGAGTACCCATCGGCAGCATACTGGCACAACTGGCACCCAACGTCATAGGAATACCAAGTAGTAATGGATTAATATGCATGGCCACAGCCACTGCAGTTATTACAGGAGCCATTACAATTACCTGTGCAATATTGCTCATTACCTCGCTTAAAAAAACAGAAATTAGTGTAACAATAAAAATAAGAATAAACAAATTACTAGTAGCGTAACCCGCTATATATTGGCCAAGATCTTCCATCAGCTTAGCTTCTTCTAGCGATTTAGCCATGGCAATACCTCCGCCAAATAACAATAAAATACCCCAGGCCATATTTTTTGTATCGCTCCATTCCAATAATCGTTCTTTAGGTTCATTTTTAGTTCTTCCACTAGGGACAATAAATAAACTTATAGCACCTATTAAAGCAATAATGCTATCATCTAATTGAAAAAGTTTTTGAGATGTATTAATTATATCTTTTGTTATCCATAAAAACGCAGTGCTACAAAAAATAAAAAGGACTCTTTTTTCTTGACGAGAGAGTTTTCCCATATCTTTTAATTCGGCTTCAATAAATTTTCTACCTTCTACACTATGCGCAAGCTGGTTGGGGTATAGCCATTTTACCATAACAAAATAAAGAGCCAACATTAAAATAATAGCCATTGGCATACATAGCATCATCCATTTTACAAAATCAATTCCGTGTTTAAAGTTTTCATTAAGATGCCTTATATAAGCTACATTTGGTGGTGTGCCAATAATGGTTGCAATGCCACCAAAATTACTTGCATAGGCAAGAGATAACATTAACGTTAATGAAAAATTTTTTATATTAGCACCGGAATTAGCATGTCGACTTATTACATGAATTACAGATGCAGCAATAGGGAACATCATCATAGTAGTGGCAGTATTACTTAACCACATACTTAAAAATCCGGTTGACAAAATAAAGCCAAGTATTATATTATTACCATTAGTGCCCGTTAATCTAATAATGCTTAAAGCAATTCTTTTGTGCAGGTTCCATTTTTCGATAGCCATGCCTAAAAAAAAGCCGCCCATAAAAAGATAGATAATAGAATCTGAATAAGCCTTGGAAGTGTCTTTGATAGAATTAATGTTCAATAGCGGGTATAAAACCAATGGCAACAAGGAAACTACTGCCAATGGCATGGCATCTAGAACCCACCAGCTAATCATTAATACAGCAATAGCTAGTACCAGTTTTGCTTTAAAAGAGAGGCTAAGCGGGTTTGTAAAAAAGAAAAACAGACAAAGTATAATGCCAGTAATTAAAGCAACTTCTTTATTATATTTTTTAAAAAATTGAAACATGCAGTTATTTTTATTATTCTTAATTTATAACAAGATTGCCAATATACAGAAAGCAGATTGAACTATGTAATACATTAATAATATAATTAATAAGCAATCTAATAGTATTACAATATTAAGTTGAGGTAATGATTATTGCATATTTATTTTGCCTAACTTTGCTGCTCAATCCAAAAAATATGAGCGATATAGCTACAGTGACAGCGCCTCTTACCGCAAAAGATTTTGTAACTGACCAGGAAGTTCGCTGGTGCCCAGGTTGCGGCGATTATTCCATCCTAGCACAAGTACAAAAAGTTATGCCTACGTTAGGTATTCCAAAAGAAAACATTGTAATAATAAGCGGCATTGGCTGCAGCAGCCGTTTTCCATATTATATGAATACCTATGGCATGCACAGTATTCATGGCCGTGCTACTGCTGTAGCTAGCGGATTAAAAGCTGCAAGGCCCGAACTTAGTGTATGGATTGTTACTGGCGATGGCGATGGATTAAGTATTGGAGGTAACCATACCATTCATTTATTGCGTAGAAATTTTGATGTAAATATTCTATTATTTAACAACCAAATTTATGGCTTAACTAAGGGCCAATATTCTCCGACTTCGGAAGAAAATAAAGTAACTAAAAGTTCTCCTTTTGGTAGTATTGACCATCCCTTTAACCCCTTGGCATTAGCGATGGGTGCCGAGGCAAGTTTTATTGCCCGCACTATGGACAGGGATCCAAAGCATTTACAAGTAATGCTTTTGCGTTCGCAGGCACATAAGGGCGCCTCTTTTTTAGAAATTTATCAAAATTGTAACATCTTCAATGATGGAGCATTTGAAATTTTTACGGAGAAGAAAACTAAACCTGATGAGGTATTGTTTTTAGAACAGGGTAAGCCATTGGTTTTTGGGGCCACTCAAAATAAAGGCATTAAGTTAGTTGGTTTTAAACCTGTAATTGTTGATTTGGCTGAAGGGGATAGTACCGATGATTTATGGATGCACGACGAAAGAGATTTTTATAAGGCTCAGATATTGATTCGCATGTTTGATGATCCGAAATTAGTTGGTCATTTACCAAGACCCTTTGGAGTTTTTTACGAAACGGAAAGAGCTTGCTACGAAGATAGTATGGCTATGCAGATTGATGAAGTGATTACTAAAAAAGGAAAGGGCGATTTAGATAAATTATTAAAAGGTAATGAAACCTGGAAGATTAATTAACATCCATATCACTTAACTATTTTATCTTTTTACTAAAACTTTTTAGGCCGTATTTAAATGACCTTATTAAACAGTAGCTAATTTTTTAATTATTGCTTCATGTTGAGGGTATAGTTTAATTAATTCATTCATTTTACCCATTTCAAAATCTACAAAATCAAATCCAGGGGCAACGGTACAGCCAACAAAACTAAATGCAGATTCGCCAGCGGGCTTACTAGCAAACCAGCAACCGGCAGGTACTACATGCTGAAAAGTTTCTTTGTTTGCAACATCATTTCCTAATATAACAGTTTGCAAGCTTCCATTTAAATGAATGATATGGATGAGTAATGCCCCCCCCGCATAAAAATGCCAGCACTCATCTGACTTTATCTTATGGAATGCCGAAAAATTTTCTTTTTCTAGTAAAAAATATATGGCAGTTGAAAAAGTTTTATCTCCAGAAAACCTTTCTGACAATGCATCTACAGGGATTATTTCTGCAGCCCGATAGGTTTCTTTATAATACCCACCTTCCGGATGCGGCAATAAATTTAATTGATTTATTAAATACGAAACTGTAAGAGGTAGCATGATTAATTTTTATAAACGAATTTTAAAATAATTAAACTACTGTAAATATGGCTAATATTAGCAGCGGGTATAATTATATTAAAGCAAATTATGGGTTACTAGATATTCGGCAATTTGTACCGCATTGGTGGCGGCACCTTTGCGTAAGTTATCACTAACTATCCAGCAGTTTAAGGTATTGGGTTGTGTTTCATCTCTTCTCATTCTACCTACAAAAGTATCGTCTTTATCACAAGCGGTGAGTGGCATAGGATAAATAAAATTTGCTATATCATCTTTTACTACTACCCCATTAGCTTTAGATAAAAGATCTTTCACCTCGCTAAGCACAAAATCATTTTCAAATTCAATGTTTACACTTTCACTGTGTCCGCCCATAGTTGGTATTCGCACGCAAGTGGCAGTAACTTTAATATGATCATCTCCCAAAATTTTTTGCGTTTCAAAAACCATTTTCATTTCTTCTTTGGTGTAGCCATTTTCTAAAAATGCATCAATATGCGGTATAGCATTTAAATCGATAGGGTATTTATATGCCATTTCTCCTGCTATACCTTTTCTTTCATTCATTAATTGAGTTACTGCTTTTATGCCTGTTCCTGTAACACTTTGATAGGTACTAACTACCACTCTTTTTATTTTATATTTTTCGTGTAATGGTTTTAAAACTACCACCATCTGTATGGTTGAGCAATTTGGGTTGGCAATAATTTTATCTTCTTTTGTAAGTAACTGCGCATTGACTTCGGGCACTACTAATTTTGTAGTAGGGTTCATACGCCAAGCGCTTGAATTGTCAATAACTGTAATTCCAGCTTCAGTAAATTTAGGAGCTAGTTCTAACGATACACTTCCGCCTGCCGAAAATATAGCCAGATCAGGCTTAGCTAAAATAGCATCAGCAGCACTAATAATTTTGTACGATTTATTATTAAAAATTATTTCTTTGCCAATACTTTTTTCCGATGCAACAGGAATTAATTCCTCAACCGGAAAATTTCTTTCAGCAAGCACTTGAAGCATTTTACTGCCTACCAATCCTGTAACCCCAACAACAGCAACTTTCATTTTTTATATTTTATTTTAAGAAGAGTAATAAAAAGTTTTTTACTTGCCAAACGAAAATAAGCACAAAAGCAATATTTGCCAAAACGTAAAACGTTGTGCTGAGGAAAACCTCAAATTATTTCTGTTTAATAACAAACGAAAAAATTGTATATAACTTTTCTATATAAGTATCTTTATCAAGCCCTTAATTATGAAAATTAGATACCTGGCATTAATCTGCATATGCTCTTTTTGGGGCAGCAAAAGCTATAGTCAGCTTATTGATAATTTTACTGATGGCGAATTTTATTCAAATCCTTTATGGATAGGCAGTAGTGCCGATTGGGTGATAAATTCTTCTTTACAATTACAAAGTAATAATACCAATACTAACAGTGTTTATTATTTAAGTACAGCTAGTAGCATAGCAACATCTGCACAGTGGGAGTTTAATACTCAAATAAGTTTTAATCCGTCTTCGGCAAATTATATTGATGTGTACTTAACTGCATCGGCAAGTGATTTATCTGCTAATTCTACCACTGGTTATTTTATACGAATTGGCAATACCGATGATGAAATTAGTTTGTACAGAAAAGATCTAGGGGGTATTGTGTTTGAAATTATTGATGGCATTAATGGGGCTTTAAATACCAGTAATAACACCATAAAAATAAAAGTAATTCGTAATGTTCTTAATCAATGGATACTGCTAAGAGATTTGAGTGGTACAGGTAATAATTATTTTAATGAAGGATTCGTTACGGATGCTAGTTTTTTAAATTCTGCTTTTTTTGGTATCCTAATCAAACAAAGCACAGCTTCTTTTTTTCAGCGTCATTTTTTTGATAATTTTGAAGTAAAAGTATTTGTACCCGATCTTACTCCTCCTGCTATTTTATCTACAACAGTCACTTCATCTGCCACTATTGATGTACTATTTAATGAAACAGTAGAGCTTTTAAGTAGCGAGCTTGTTACTAATTATATTGTAAATAACGGTATTGGAATACCAGCATCTTCGGTGAGAGATAGCTTAAACCATGCCTTACTGCACCTTGTGTTTAATGGATTTTTTTTTAATGGCTCTAATTATCAAATTGAGATAAATGGGGTTGCCGACTTATCAGGTAATGCGATTAGTAATGGAGTAGATAATTTTACTTTTTATATTGCAAAGCCTTATGATATTGTAATTGATGAGATTATGGCAGATCCTGATCCTCAGGTAGGGTTACCCAATAATGAGTGGATAGAATTAAAAAATACAACACCATTTCCTATTAATCTATTAGGATGGAGAATTGCAGACCTTACCCAACAATCTGGCACATTGCCTGCATATATTTTAAGGCCCGATAGTTTTGTGATTGTTTGCGCTAGCAGTGCGTTATCTGCTATGTTTATTTTTGGTAATACATTAGCAGTTGCCGGATTTCCTCTCTTAGATAATGCCGCAGATGGGGTTTACTTATTAAATACACAAGGAAATATTATTCATGCTGTAAATTATACCAATAAATGGTATAGGAATGAATTAAAAAAAGAAGGCGGGTGGTCTTTAGAAATGAGGGATACTAAAAATCCATGTACTGGTTTTAGTAACTGGGAAGTAAGTACTGACGCTAAGGGAGGTACTCCCGGAAAAATAAATTCAGCTGATACTAAAAACACAGATAATACACCCCCATTTTTAATGAGGGCTTATACTACAGACAGTTTGCATGTTGTTTTAATTTTTGATGAGCCCCTAGATATTACCCAAGCAGAATTGATTACAAATTACCAAATAAGCGATGGCGTTGGCCGTCCACAAACAGCCAATGCAATAGTACCAGTTTTTAATAAGGTGTTTTTAACATTGAATATACCCTTACAGCCCTATAAAACATATACCGTAATCGTTACAAGCGTTACAGATTGTGTAGGAAACGGTTTGGGATTAAAGAATATAAAAAAAGTAGGTCTATCGTCTAATATAGATAGTTTTGATTTGGTGATTAATGAAATTTTATTTAATCCAAAATCAAATGGAGTAGATTATGTAGAGCTTTATAATCGCACATCTAAAATAATAAATTTAAAAAATGTGTATATCGCAAATAGAAATACCGCTGGTACTATCAGCAGTATTACACATTTAAGTATTGAATCTTATTTGTTATTTCCCGAAGAATTTATGGTAGTAACCTCAGATGCATTAATAGTAAAAAGAGATTTTATAGCTAAAGATATAGATGCTTTTATTGAAGTTGGTAGTATGCCTTCCTATAATAACGACAAGGGGGATGTGGTTATTTTAAATGAACAAGGAAAAATTATTGACGAATTAGTTTATAACGAAAAATGGCATTTTAAATTGATAGATAATAGAGAAGGGGTAGCTTTGGAGCGCATTGATTATAGTATTGTAACACAAAATGAAAACAATTGGCATTCTGCAGCTACCAGTGTAGGATATGGAACACCATCGTATAAGAATTCGCAATACCGCATTAACTTACTTTTGGAGGCAACTATAGTGGTAACACCTCAAATTGTTTCGCCAGATAATGATGGTATGGATGATTTTGCAACAATCGATTATAGTTTTTCTACCCCTGGATATCTAGGCAGCATTACTATTTTTGATTTAACCGGCAGGGCAGTACGTTATTTGCAACGCAATGCATTGTGTGGTATAAAAGGCAATTTTCGTTGGGATGGGTTAGGTGAAAAATTTGAACAATTATCCACAGGTATTTATATAATTTATGCTGAATTTTTTAATTTAAATGGAAAAAAAATACATTTTAAAAATACGATTGTGCTGGCGAGAAGAAATTAAATTATTCTCGCAAAAAATTAGGTTGAAGCAATTATAATAAAAATCAATTGATTTATTTTATGGCGCTAGGTCATTAATTTCAATACTATCTATCTCTTTATTGATGTTATTATCGGGCTTATTTTCTAATATATATTTTATAAGTAAATAACCGCCAAAAGCACAAACTATACAAAAAGCCAATAAGCTGTACAAATCTTTTGTTCCAAATAATAAAACACCAAATACAAAGCCAAGTACTTCAAAAAAAAGCCATACACCAATCATAGTTAGTTTCCATCTTAATGGAGACAAACCTTTTTTAATAGCCAAGCAGCCAATTTTTTTTGCAAGAAAGTAAAGTAAAATAAAATCTAACATTTGTTTCTATTAATGCGTTAAGCAGGATACAATTGACCTTCTTATTTATATTTTATAATTATACTAAATCAATATCAAAATTAACCAGCTGGACAAATTCGCTCAACCTTGCATCAATATCTTGCTTACTAATTTCTTTAAGTCTTTCGGGTCCAAATTTTTCAACACAAAAGCTAGCCATTACGCTACCTACAATAATAGCTGTTTTCATATTTTCAAAACTAATATCTTTTGTTTTTGCCAGATGTCCAATAAAGCCTCCTGCAAACGTGTCGCCGGCGCCTGTGGGATCAATGACTTCTTCTAATGGCAATGCTGGCGCAAAGAAAACGTGTTCTTCATGAAACAATAATGCACCATGTTCTCCTTTCTTAATAATTAAAAATTGTGGCCCCATTTGTATTATTTTACGTGCAGCTTTTACTAGCGAAAGCTCTCCACTAAGCTGTCTTGCTTCTGCATCATTTACTAAAAGCACATCCACTTTTTTTAGTACTTCCTTTAAATCATCTATTGCAACGTCCATCCAAAAATTCATGGTATCCAATACAATTAGTTTTGGGCGAACAGTTAATTGATCAATTACGCTCATTTGTAATTTGGGCATTAGATTACCCAACATTAAAAATTCAGCACCTTGATAAGCGTCGGGAACAATCGGGTTAAAATCTTCTAATACATTTAAATCGGTAATTAAGGTATCCCGACTATTCATATCCATATGATATATGCCACTCCAGAAAAAAGATTTTTTATCTTTTATAATTTCAACACCATCTAGTGAAATACCACGATTTTTCATTTCGGACATTTCCCCCTGCGGAAAATCGTAACCCACTATAGATATCTGCTGTATGGGAGTTACAAAATTTGCAGCTGCATAAGCAACGTAAGTAGCGGAGCCGCCTACAATTTTATCTACTTTACCAAAAGGTGTTTCAATAGCATCAAAAGCCATAGTACCCAAACATATTACTGACATAAGTTGAATTTAGTATGTTTAATTAGAGTTGCAAAAGTAATTGATTAAAATGATTTTAGTAAGTTGTGTTATTATAACAAAGATTATAGTAGTCCTAATTGGAAGGGTGTATATTAAAACTTTTTCTATGATGATTGCAAAGTCCATACTGATTAATTGCATTACGATGAATTGACGTTCCATATCCTTTATTTTTATTCCACCCATATTGAGGAAACGAGTTGTGAATTTGTTGCATAAAATCATCTCTATATGTTTTAGCTAAAATGCTTGCAGCTGCAATGGAGGCGTATTTTCCATCGCCCTTAATAATACATTGATAAGGAATTTGATGATAAGGTATAAAACGATTACCATCAATTAATAAAAATGAAGGTGTTTTTTTTAATTTCTTTAAGGACAGGTGCATTGCTCTAAAACTCGCTTGCAAAATATTTATTTCATCAATAGTTTTGTTATCTACCGATGCAACAGCAAAAGCAATACTTTCTTTTTCGATAATAGGTCTTAGCAGCTCTCTCTGTTTTTCGTTTAATTTTTTGCTATCGTTTAGCAAAGGGTGATAAAAATCTTTAGGAAGGATAACTGCTGCTGCAAAAACAGGTCCGGCATAGCAGCCACGTCCGGCCTCATCTAAGCCTGCTTCTAATAAACCTTTATGTAAAAATGGGTACAACATATTTGTTTAATATTATTTGCTAAGTCAAAAAATAAGCAAATAATAGCTTGAATTTTAACATTTTGCATCAAATATCTGCTAAAACAATAAAAAAACAACTCATTTTACAAAAACAACAATTGCTGTAGTAAATTTGCAGCTGATATGGATAATTTAAAACAATTGCGTGCTCAACGCCAAATTGCTCACTGGCTTTTGTCTGGTGTGGGCATGATTATAATACAAGTTTTAATAGGAGGCATAACCCGATTAACAGAATCAGGACTTTCTATTACCGAATGGAAGCCCATTACAGGATCGTTGCCTCCTTTAAATGAACTAGCTTGGCAATTGGAATTTGATAAATATAAAATAACCGACCAATTTAAATATGTGCACCAAGGGTTTACTTTATCCGAATTTAAATTTATATTTTTTTGGGAATGGTTTCACCGTATCTGGGCAAGATTAATGGGGTTGGTTTTTTTATTTGGTTTTTTTTATTTTTTAGCAGCAAAAAAATTTAATAATAACATGATTAGACCCATGGTCATTCTTTTTTTATTTGGAGGAGTGCAGGGTTATATAGGGTGGTTTATGGTTAAAAGCGGGCTGGTGCCTGAAAAATATTTTGTAGGCCATGTAGAACTCACCACACATTTTATTGCAGCGCTTGGTTTATTATGTTATACGTTGTGGTTTGCCTTAAGTCTTTTAATAAAAGAAGAACAAAAAATATTTCATCCCAAACTCAAAAATTTTCTAGTATTAATTTTTATTCTATTATTTTTTCAATTGATATATGGTGGTTTTATGGCTGGTACACGGGCAGCAATAGTTGCGCCAACCTGGCCCGATATTAATGGCAGTATGGCTCCTGCTGCAATGTTTGAACTTTTACCTTTTACAAAAAACTTTTTTGCTAATCCTATCGCTATTCAATTTATTCACAGAGTCATTGCTTATTTGCTGGTTATATTAATTAGTATATGGTGGTATAAATCAAAATTAGTAATAGGCAATAAAATATTCAGCAGGGGTTCTTTTGCCTTAATTTTATTGGTGCTATTGCAGGTTATTTTAGGTATATTAACTGTATTGTTTGCAACCTATCCAAGTGGCTTACTTTTTTTAGGGGTATCACATCAATTTATTGCTATGTTATTACTTATAACAATTGTTTTCTTAACGTTTGTTGTTAGAAGAAAACGGCTAAGCAATATTTAAGTGGGTGTAAAAATATTTTTTAAATAAACTAAGGTATTAGTAGCTTAAATGCATTTTCTATAATCTCAATTTCAAATAAAGCGGCGGTTTCTGCAGGTTCGCCATCAATATGAAGTGGTGCAAGCTGTGGGTTTTTAATCGTAAGTTTTTTCGTATTAAAATAATGAATATTTTTGCTGTGGTATTTCTTGTCTTTATAATTACGAACCTGTCCATTTTGTATTTGTTTTAAAATAGCCCATATCATTTTGAGTTTGCTCATTTTATTTGCCACCACAATATCGAGCAATCCATCGTGTAAGCTAGCTTGTGGGGCAATAGTAAAATGATTTCCAAACTGATTGCTGTTGGCTATGCTAATAAAAAAAGCATCTGAATGAACTGTTGTTTCTTCTAATATTATTTCAAAAGAGTACGCTTTAGCAATAAAAAAATGGTTCACTGATTGCTTTATATAACTCACTACGCCACGTTTTTTTTGTTTTGCAAAATTATGCGCCACCTGTGCATCAAAGCCTATGCCACAGAGCATACAGCTTAATTTTTTATTTATATAAAAACTATCAATATATACAGCGTTGCCGGTAAAAATAATATCAAGGGCATGGTGAATATTTTTTGAAATTTTTGCTGTAAAAGCTAGCCCATTACCGCTTCCCATGGGAATAATGCCGATATTAACTGATAAACCCAGCAGCGCATTTGCAATTTGATTTACGGTGCCATCTCCACCGCAAACGATTATGTCTGTAATGTTTTCAGTAGCAATTTTTTCTTTTAGATATAAGTATTCCCCAGATGCATTTGTATGTAGTATTTCAAATGGAATATTTTTTTCAATTGTTTTATTTTTAATAATTTTCAGCAGCAATGCTCTATCTCCAGTACCGGAAATAGGGTTAATAAAATAAATAAATTTTCTCTTCATAAAGCTATTTCTTCAACCTAAATTTACCAACGAATTATAGCGCCTGCCCAAGTAAAGCCACTACCAAATGCAGTAAGACAAACAACATCACCTTCTTTTATTTTTCCTTCTTCCCAAGCCTCGCAAAGGGCAATGGGTATTGATGCAGCAGTTGTATTTCCGTATTTTTGAATATTATTATATACTTGATCATCGCGTAAATTTAATTTTCGTTGTACAAATTGTGCTATGCGTAAATTAGCTTGATGTGGTATCAATAAATCAATATTAGCAGTAGTTAATCCATTTGCTAATAAAGCTTCTTCCACCACTTCCGGCATTTTAATAATGGCTTTTTTAAATACAGCAGGCCCATCCATATTTGGAAAATTTTGTGCGTAATCTATCATAGCATGGCTCATAAACATCTGTCCTATTTCTGCTTTATCAAACGTGGCAAATGGCTCTGGTTGCCAATGATTAGCATGTGTACCAGGATTGTACATAGCAAGTATTTCAGCACTTTCGCCATCACTATGTAAATGTGTGCTTAATATACCTTGTTCTTTTCCCGAGCTTGCCAAAGCATTGGTAGGCTGTAACACTACAGCACCTGCACCATCGCCAAAAATAACACTTATATTTCTACCTCTAGTAGAAAAGTCTAAACCAAAAGAATGCTTTTCACTTCCCACCACTAAAATATTTTTATACATACCAGTTTTAATAAATTGATCAGCAACCGATAAGGCATATAAAAATCCACTACATTGATTACGCACATCCAATGCTCCAATTTCCTTCATTTTTAAAGCGCGCTGCAATAAAACACCACAACCCGGAAAATAATAATCAGGGCTTAGTGTTGCAAAAATAATAAAATCAATTTCTTGCGGAGTAATTCCGGCTCTTTCTATGGCAATCTTAGCAGCTTCCACTCCCATGGTAGTGGTGGTTTCTCCCGTCCGATCGGCATAATGCCTTTCTTTAATTCCTGTCCGTTCCTGAATCCATTCGTCGGATGTATCCATATATTTTTTAAGATCTTCATTAGTGAATACATTTTTTGGCACATAGTAGCCTATACCGGCAATTTTACTTCTTTGCATGAAATTATTTATTTAGAGTGAGCAATTTACATAATAACCGATGATTTACAACTGATTCAATGGTAATCAATTAGTCAATTAAGTAGGATTAAAGAGAGCGAAAACTTAGTTAATTTTAAGAATCAATTTTTACAGATGCAATTGTAAAAATTTTTACCCTTACTTGCTAAAAAATATAAAGTACAATTTTAATTTGTTATATTATTGTTTAATGTATTCCAAAGCAAGTCTTTTAATTCGATTAGTCCTTGTGTGGTTAAGGAGGAAATAAAAATATGTGGAATATTTTTAGGCAGTTCTTTTTGAATAGCTATTTTTAATTCATCATCTAGCATATCTGATTTACTGATTGCAATCACAAAATCTTTGTGCAACATTTCGGGATTATATTGCTCTAGTTCATTATGTAAAATATCAAATTCTTTTTTATGGTCTTTGCTATCGGCAGGGATTAAAAAAAGCAAAATAGAATTGCGTTCAATATGTCTTAAAAATCTGTGACCAATGCCTTTTCCTTCGGCGGCACCTTCAATAATGCCAGGTAAATCGGCAATACAAAAACTTTTGGCATCTCTATATTCTACCACACCCAATTGAGGTACTAATGTAGTAAATGCATAGTCTGCAATTTTTGGTTTTGCTGCAGTAATGCTGCTTAATAATGTTGATTTGCCCGCATTAGGAAACCCCACTAATCCAACATCTGCCAATACTTTTAGTTCTAATATTTTTATTCCCTCTAAACCAGGCTCCCCGGGTTGGGCATATTCGGGCGATTGGTTGGTGGCTGTTTTAAAATTACTGTTGCCTAAACCACCACGACCACCTTTAACTAAAATAATTTCCTGTGCGTTTTCTAAAATCTCTGCTTCTATTTCTCCAGTCTCTTCATTACGAGCAATGGTGCCTAAGGGCACTTCAATAATAATGTCTTTACCCGTTTTACCACTCGAGTTATTTTTACTGCCATTTTCCCCGTCTTCTGCTAAAACATTTTTATAATAACGAAGATGTAAAAGAGTCCACAGCTGTGTATTACCTTTTAAAATAATATGAGCTCCACGTCCCCCATCACCGCCATCGGGGCCACCCATAGCCGTTAATTTATTGCGCATAAAATGCTTACTGCCTGCGCCTCCATGGCCGCTATGACAAAATATCTTGATCTGATCTACAAAGTTTGATTTTTCCATTATTGGCGCAAAGGTGAGTAAAATTTAAGGATTTATAAGCCTTTACTGTTTTTTATACAATTATTGTATTAATAACTTACAAACGTGATTACAGTTGTGAAATAAAAATAAAATTAAAATAATGATCAAATTAGTTCTTATTATTTTGTCTATCTTACTGAGTTACGACAATGCGAAACCTAAAATGCCTGTTTCAAAAAAAGATTTTTCAATTACTTCATCTAACAAATTACCTACATGTATAAAAAATAAAATTGACTCTTTTAAACTTATAGAGCTATACGAAAAGCCTCAGCGTGTGATAGAATATGTATACAAAGAAAAAAAAGTATATTATTTTGTAATGCCTTGTTGTGATTTTTTTAATGAAGTGTATGATGAGTCATGTAATTATCTTGGAGCACCCGATGGCGGGTTTACTGGGAAAGGAGACGGTAAATTATCAGATTTTTTTAAAGAGGCTGCTAAAGAAAAATTAATTTGGGGATCCCCTAAATAAAATATTCAAATAGTTTTTTATTGCTATTATTTACTTTCATTCCAGGTTTTATAGTTGGATAGTTGTTGCCTAATATTTTCAGGAATAGTTCGCAATGGCTCACATACCTTCCAGCTTTCGTGTATATCTTTTGGTAACTGTTGATATAATGAAGTACCAGATTTTTTCCACCTCATCATATCATCAGTTACTTCTTTTATTTTTTTTGCAGGATTACCAACAATTAAACTTCTATTTTCAAAAACTTCATCTGCTTTTAAAAAACTTAAGGCACCCACAATACATTCATCACCCAACATAACATTATCCATAATAACAGCATTCATCCCTATTAAGCAATTTTTACCAATGGATGCCCCGTGTATTATAGCCCCATGTGCTATATGCGCCCCTGCCTGTAAAATAACAGTAACCCCCGGAAACATATGTATCGTACAATTTTCTTGAACATTACACCCGTCTTCAATAATAATCTTTCCCCAATCGCCACGAATGGCAGCGCCAGGACCAATATAACAATCCTTCCCAATAATTACATGGCCTGTAACAGTAGCTAGTGGATGAACAAATGAGCACTCGTTAATTACGGGTTTATGTCCTTTAAATTCGTAAATCATAACAAAGTTTTGTTTGTACGAAAACAGGTTCCTTTAAACAATGCAACTACATGATCTTTTTGATTACTTATGGTAATATGGTAAAGGCCTGTTGATTTTCCATTATGCATTTCTTTAGCTTGGGCAGTTAATACATCGCCTACATAAACGGGCTTTAAAAAATTAATAGAAGTATCTAATGCTACAGATAAAACATTGCGATTATTGCAAGCAAATGCAAAAGCACTGTCGGATAAAGAAAATGCAATACCGCCATGAACGATACCAAAGCCATTAATCATTTCTTTACGCACAATCATTTTAATTTTACTATAACCTTTTTTAACATCTAATACTTCTATCCCTAGCCACTGGCTAAATAAATCTTGCTCTATCATATGGGATACAACTTGTTTTGCTGTTGTCATATTTATTATATTTAATCGTGCGAAATTATTCTCCTTTAAACGTTGCTTTTCTTTTTTCTAAAAAAGAATTTATTCCTTCCTGATAATCGAATGTTTCAGCAGCTTTTTGCTGATATTTATCTTCAAGTAATAGTTGTTCTTCCCATGAATTTATAAAAGATTGATTTAATGCATGCTTTGTATAAGCCAATCCTTTAGTTGGCATTTGAGATAGCAAAGTTGCCACTTTTATACTTTCTATTTCAAAATCGCCCTCTTCAAAAACTTTATAAATCATTCCCATTTTTTCAGCATCTGCGGCGGCAACTTTATCACCCGTCATCATTAAAGCACTGGCTTTTTGCCAGCCAATTAAACGGGGTAAAGTAAATGTACCTCCACTGTCGGGGATTAAACCTATTTTACTAAAGGCCTGAATAAACGTAGCTGATGCAGATGCAACTACCACATCGCAACTCAATGCGATATTAGCCCCTGCTCCAGCTGCAACGCCATTAACAGCAGCTATTACTGGTTTTGGCATATTCCTAATGCGCTTTACAATTGGATTAAAATGTTCTGTAATAATTTGTTTAATCTCAATTTTATTTTCACCAACCAATTCGCTAATATCCTGTCCTGCACAAAATGCCTTGCCTAATCCGGTAATATATAACGCGCGTACTTCATGAAGAGAAGCAGCTTCATCTAATTTAGCTTGCAAAAGCGTAGCCATCTCCCGATTAAACGAATTAAATTTATCGGGACGATTTAGCGTAATAAATGCAATGTTATTTTTTATTTCAAATAAGACGGTAGACATATAAAAATAATTTTTGAAATACAATTTACAAAAGCCAAAGCATTAATGACATTTAAAATAATCGAAAGGCTCTTCACAAGCAACGCACTGGTATAATGCTTTACATGCGGTGCTACCAAATTCGCTTATTAGACGGGTGTTATTAGAGTTGCATTGCGGACACTCTACACCATCCTTTGGGATGGTGTTTTTTTTATCGGGTGCCGCAATACCATATTTTTTTAATTTTATTTTTCCATCCTCACTCATCCAATCTGTTGTCCAGGCTGGAGAAAGCACCAAATTTATCCGTACATTTTTAAATCCATTTTCCAGTAATGCTAATTTTATATTTACTGCAATCATATCCATAGCTGGGCAGCCTGTGTAAGTAGGAGTAATGCTAACTTCAATACCCCCATCTGCCAAAAGAGCATTATCGAATTTCACATCCCTCACAATTCCCATATCTAAAATTGAAAGTACCGGAATTTCGGGATCGCAAACTGCCTCTAGTATAGATAATATTTTATTTTTATTATTATCCAACATAGGTAAAAAATTAAGCATTTTGTATTTTTTTATATTAATTACCAGTTTGCCCCAGGAAATGTTCTTTGCAGGTATTGCATTTCTGCTAATATAAAACCTAAGTTTTCTGTGTGTATCCCTTTTTTACCCCCCGTTTGCATAAAAGTGTTATCGGGAATTGGCAATGTAGCTTCTTCAAAAATAGCCCTCACTGTTTTCATCCATTCGATTTTTAGGTCGGCTACATCTATATTCATTTCTTTTTCATAATCAACTGTAATAAAAAATTCACCAGTATACCTCCATAATTCGTTAGTGGCTTGTAGCATGCGTTGTCTACTTTCTTCTGTCCCATCGCCCAGTCTTATTACCCATTCGCTACTCCATCTAAGGTGATAGGTAACTTCTTTTAATGCCTTTGCTGCAATAGCTGCAAGCTGTTCATTGTTATAAGCCTGTAATTTTTCATATACTAAATATTGGTAAGCACTTAAAAAAAACTGACGTAAAATTGTTTGCGCCCAATCGCCTTTTGGTTGTTCGGCTATTAAGCAGTTTTTAAATTCTCTTTCTGTACGCAGATAAGCTAAAGTATCTTCAGTGGCATTATCTCCAATTAAGGTAGCCGCATATTGATAAAAATTTCTTGATTGGCCAAGCAAGTCTAAAGAAATATTGGTTATAGCGATATCCTGTTCCAGTATGGGTCCGTGGCCACACCACTCACTATTGCGTTGAGATAGTATTAAAGATGTATCTGCAAGATAAAGCAGGTAGTCTTTTAAATAATTGTTCATAATAACACTGCTTTTACATGTGATTCACTTCATCAGGTAGCTGGTAAAACCCAGGATGGCGGTATATTTTATCAGCGGCAGGCTCATAAAAACTTTCTGCTTCTTCAGGGTTACTGGCGTGTATATGTTTACTTTCTACCACCCAAATACTTACGCCTTCCTGCCTTCTAGTATATACATCACGTGCATTTTCCATCGCCATGGCTGCATCAGCAGCATGCAAACTACCCACATGCTTGTGGTCTAAACCCTGTTTGCTGCGTACAAAAACTTCCCACAATGGCCATTCGTTTTTTGTTTCAGTTTTAGGCGAAGACATATTTTCACCGGTATTATCTTCGGGGATATCTCCATAAAAATATTTTTGTTGTTTGAATGACATATAATTTTATTTAAGCTATTTTTTCTTTTTTATGCTTTAATTTTTTATCAGCATATACTTTTGCTGCCTTTCGCACCCAGCTACCTTCTTCATGCGCTTTATTTCGGGCAGCCAATCGTTGTTTGTTGCAGGGGCCATTTCCTTTAACTACATTCCAAAATTCATCCCAATTTATTTCACCAAAATCATAATGTTTTCTTTCTTCATTCCATTGTAATTTATTATCAGGCAATCTCATACCCAATAGTTTTATTTGTTCTGCAATCATATCAACAAACTGTTGCCTAAGCTCATCATTTGTTTTTCTTTTTATTTTCCACTTCATACTTTGATCGCTATTGGTGCTTTCACTATCTTTTGGTCCAAACATCATCAAGCTTGGCCACCACCATCTATTAATAGCATCCTGACACATATCTTTTTGTTCTTTTGTTCCTTTGCTTAAGACAAGCAGCGTTTCAAATCCTTGCCGTTGATGAAAACTTTCTTCTTTACAAATTCGCACCATTGCTCTTGCATAAGGACCATAAGAAGTGCGGCATAACATTACTTGATTTAAAATAGCAGCACCATCAACCAACCAACCAATAGCACCCATATCGGCCCAGCTTAATGATGGATAATTGAATATGGAAGAATATTTTGCTTTCCCACTATGCAAATCATTAATCATTTCATCTCTACTAGTGCCTAATGTTTCTGCTGAACTGTATAAGTATAATCCATGCCCAGCTTCATCTTGTACCTTAGCAATAAGTATCGCTTTTCTTTTTAATGATGGAGCCCTACTTATCCAATTTCCTTCGGGAAGCATGCCTACCACTTCGCTATGGGCATGTTGACTTATTTGTCTAATATTTGTTTTTCGGTATGCTTCGGGCATCCAATCTTTTGGCTCTATTTTTATTTCATTATCAATTTTTTCCTGAAATATTCTTTCAAAATCTTGTATTACCATAGTTTGTCTTTTAAACAGTAAAATTAATGTAAAAACTAACAATTATTAGTTAGTCCAATACAGAAATCTGCTTCGCATTATTTTATATCAAAATTTATTGTTACTTTTTCAGTTATTGGGTGAGACTGGCAGGTAAGAATAAAGCCCTGTTCTATTTCTTCCACATCTAACCCCCAATTTACATCCATCTCCACATTGCCTTCAAGTAATTTTGCTTTACAGGTACAGCACACACCACCCTTGCAAGCAAAAGGCAGATCGGCTCCTTGTTTTAAAGCCGCATCTAAAATACTTTCACTATTATACCCTAGCATAAAATCAAAACTTCTACCATCTAGCTTTATTGTTATTATACTCGCAGCACCGGTTTTGTTTTCTGCTATTTGTTTTTTATTTTCTGTTAACTTATTTTGCCCTGCCGTTTTAAATAATTCAAAATGAATTTTCTTTTTATCAATATCTATTTGTTCTAAAAATTTTTTTACGCAAAAAATCATTTCTTGCGGACCGCAAATAAAAAATTCGTCTGTATTTTTATAATTAATTAATTTATGTAAGGCAGTTAACTTGTCAGTATTTATTCTTCCTGAGTTTATTGGCGTATCGGTTTTTTCTCGACTTAAAATATTAATAAAATTAAACCGGTTAATATATTTATTTTTTATGCCTTCTAGCTCTTCAAAAAAAATAATAGAGTTGCGCCCGCGATTACCCAAAATTAATGTAAACTCACTTGCAGGTTCTGTTTTTAAGGTTGTTTTAATAATAGATATTATAGGTGTTATACCGCTGCCAGCAGCAAAAGCAAGATATTTTTTTTTATTTTCGAATTTTAATTTTGTATTAAACTTACCCGTTGGCGCCAGCACGGATATTTCATCACCCACTTTTAATAAGGTATTTGCGTATTCCGAAAATTTTCCTCCAACAACTTTTTTTATGGCTATCCTTAGTTCATTTTCAAATGGGTCTGAACAGATAGAATAAGTACGACGAATTTCTTCTCCGTTAATTTTTTTTTTAAGCGTTATGTTTTGTCCTTGTTCAAATAAAAATTCATTTTTTAAATTGGCAGGCACTACAAATAAAATAGAGACACAATCAACAGTTTCTCTTTTTATTTCTTTTATTTTTAGGTTATGAAAACTAACAGCCATAAAAATTATTTTAGTATTCCTTTTAATAAATGATTTGTCATATCGGTTTCTAATGCTTGGATACTTACATTTTTTTTGCTGTTGTCAAAATTCTAATCCCCTCAGTACCGAAAGTATAGTTAAAACGGAAACGTAGGGTTAATTTTTTTAATTCTTTTGCTAAAATACCCGATTCTATGAACGTAATCAATCGCTGTTCGTAGCCCCTTCTTTGAATAATAAAATTACTTAAATAAGGTTCTTTTAAATGCTTCCATTCGTGATTAGCAACATAATCTTCATCAAAATTATATAACATCATGTGTATATGAAAACGAATTATCTTTTCAATCATTTCAATCCTGCTAAGTTTAATTTTTTCTACCAAATCAATATATGAGGTAAAAATATTGACTATTTTAAAACAAATTTTCTGTAATAATTCACTCTTCCACCCCAATATATTTATACAAGATGGGTGCTTCTACTCCAAAAGCTTTTGCTAATTCTCGCATAGAAGCAGAAGCATATCCTTTCGATTTAAATAGTTCTGCAGCCATTTTAATAATTACCTCTTTTTTACACGAATTTTTTCATACTTAATTTTTGTTATGCCTAATTTTTAGTAAAACTAACGCTTATTAGTTTTCGTTACTATATTTTACAATTTTTATCTTGCTGATAATTTGCGCTCATATTAAAGACTTTGTAATATTGTTTTAGCAGAATCGCTTAATACAAAAGGCTAAAGTTTAGCTTGTAAGCTCTTTTATTAGAGGTGTGCGGTGTATAGAAATAAAAAGAAGTTATTTTTAAAAAAACGATAAAAAAATTCGCAGATTCGAAATCTGTTTGTTTATCTAAATTCTCATATATTATTAAAAACCCTTTAATACATATCCTTTAAAGGTATTATTATGTGTATATAATAAAATTTAATTAATAAAATAGTTATAATTTTTTTGGTGCTTTCAGAGGTAAGTAAGGTCGGTTAAATTATTAGGTTATTAAATTTTAATGAACTGCGATATTTAAAAAGTCAATCATTGGCTTCATGGTATAAAAATTTTTGCAACTTCTTTTATAAAATGTTTACTCTGAAACTCAATATCAGTAAGAGATTTACTTACAATTAAATTTTTCATTTTAATATAATTTACGGCTACATTATCTTCATTGTACCCTTTGGGTGGCCTAATCAACCTGTCGTTACTGCTGAGTCCTGTAGTAAATACTTTCTTAAATTTTTTATGACAAATTATTTTTTTCCAATTGGAAAAATTATAATCTATTTCCTGTCGAATACTGCCTAATACAATCGATTCTGGCATCCAAATGCAACCAGCAATCATACTATTGCCTGGTTCAATATGTAAATAGTATCCAGCACCAGGGCTCTTTTTCCCCCCTTTATTAAAATAACAAGCTAAGTTAGTTTTATAAGGAACCTTGTTTTTACTAAATCGTACATCTCGGTTTATTCTAAAAACACATTCTTTAACTAAAAGCTCACCAATGGGTGCATCAAATTTAGCTATTTCTAAAATTAACTTTTCAACCAAATAATAAAAATCTAATTTAACAATCTCATATTGTTTGCGATGTTCATCAAACCAGGGTTTATTATTATTTTTATTTAAATCTTTTAAAAAGTTTAATATCTTATGATCAAGCATAATATAAAATTATTATGTTGAATAAATATAAAAAAGGAATTTACTGGTGGTAAATTCCTTTTAAAAAATATTTTTTTTAATTACTTTATACGTCCCCAGTTTTCACCACTTTTAATACGATATAAAGTCATTTCGCTTACTTTATATTTAATGGCTAATTTTTTGTAAGTTAATTTTCTTTTAGGATTATTTATTATATCCTTAATAGCTTTAACTTTTGTGGCATTAAGTTTTAGCCCTACTGTTTTATTTGCCTGGCGTTTTTTATAGGCAATTTTTTCAGGACTATTTTGTTGGTGTTTACCTACAATATCTAATGTTGCCCATTTTAAGTTTTTAAAATGGTTATCTTTTTTTTTATGATTAATATGAATTACATATTTAAATTTTGGTGATGATTTTTTACAAAAAAGTTTTGCAACTTCTCTATGAAAATAAATGGTTCCATTATTATTTTCTACATGCAGGTTTAATGTTCTGTACCCCGAAGTTAAAGAACCATTAAGTACGGCGCCATCTTTTATAATATTTTCATTGTAGCTAGCAGCACGGCCATGAGATGATATAGCATATTTTTTTCGGAGTGACTTATGACCGGCAAAAAGTATTTGCTTCCAAACTTCGCCGGAATTTTTTTTAATCATGATCGTAAGATTTAATTATTAAAGAAATATAGCTGCGCCAATCTTGATTTTAGTAAACAAGTGATGATAAACAAATATAATATTATTTCTTACTAAAAAGCCAGCAATTTAATAAATTCTTCTTCGCTTATAATGTGTACTACCTGTATTTTTTTTGCTTTTTCAAATTTACTACCTGCGTTATCTCCCACAACTAGGTAATTTAACTTGTTACTAACGGTTCCAATTAATTTACCACCGTTTTTCTCAACCAGGGCTTCTGCGTCGGCTCTTTTTAATTGATTAAGCGTACCTGTAAACAAAAAGGTTTGCCCAACCAGTTTACCCTTTGGCGTTAAATTTTTCTTTTCATTTTTAAATTGAACACCTAGCTCTTCTAGTTGTTGAAGTAAGTAAAGGTTATCATTATTATGAAAAAAATCATATACAGTTTTAGCCACTTTAATGCCTACATCATCTAGTTGTTTAAGTTGATCCTCAGAAAAATCGGCTAATTGTAGTAGGTGCTCAACAGCATTAGCCAACGTTTTAGCGGTTGTTTCGCCTACAAACCTTATGCCTAGTGCATATATAATACGGTTTAAAGATTGTCTTTTTGAATCTTCAATACCTTGTTGAAGTTTGCCGATAGATTTTTCTCCAAACCCATCCAGCTGACTTATTTTATCATAAGGCAAAACGTACAAGTCTGAAATTGTCTTTAATAATCCTAGTTCATATAATTTGCGAACATTAGCTTCACCAAAATTGCGTATATCCATGGCATCTTTACTAATAAAATGAATGATACCTTCTGCAACATGTGCCGAACAACTAAGGTTTATGCAACGCCATACAGCTTCTTCTTCTAATTTAAACAAGGCGTCGTTACAAGCAGTACAATGGGTAGGAAAAATAATCTTTATTTCATCCCCTTGCCTTAACTCGGCAAATGATTTTACTATCTGTGGTATTACATCACCACTACGTTCTATTAAAATAGTATCGCCCAACATCAAATCTTTATCTTTAATATATTCTTCATTATGAATAGATATACTACTTACCATAACACCACCAACTTGCACTGGTTTTATTTTTGCTACAGGTGTTATAGCACCGGTTCTGCCTATCTGAAACTCAACAGCTAGTAATTTACTAGTGGCTTGCCTAGCTTTAAATTTAAAAGCGATTGCCCAGCGGGGGTGATGCGATGTCATGCCTAGTCGATCCTGTAATTTTAAATCATTAACTTTTATTACCATGCCATCAATTTCATAACCAAGGTTATCTCTTCCCTCTTCAAAATCATGTACATGTTTTATTACGCTATCAATTCCGGTAAAAACTCTCATTTCATTTTTAGGACTCCTAAAACCAATATTCCAAAGCATTTCAAGCATGCCAGAATGAGTTGTTGGCTCTTTCTTATTTTTAATGTGTAGTAAATTTTGCGTTGCGGTTGACGTATCTGTAGATAAAAAACTAACATGGTATAAAAACGCCTCTAAATTTCTACGACTTACTTCTGCAGTATCTTTTATTCGTAGCGATCCCGCAGCAGCATTACGAGGGTTTGCAAGCGGTGCTATACCTTCCTCAACCAAAGCTTCGTTATATGCTTTAAAATTATTTTTATTTATTAATACTTCACCCCGTATCTCAATTTGATTAATACCATATTCTCCAAACTTTGCAGAGAGCGGAACAGATTTAATTTGTTTTACATTATCTGTAATTTCATCTCCTACTTCGCCATCGCCCCTAGTAACCCCCCGTATAAGTATATCATTTTCATATATTAAAGAGATACTGGCACCATCAAATTTTGGTTCAACACAGTATTCAATTTGGGTTAAGCCAGAAAGTTCTTTCGCCTTTCTATCAAAGTCTAATAAGTCATTGGCATTGTACGAATTATCTAAAGAGAGCATAGGTACCATGTGCTGTGTTTTTGGAAAGTCTTTAATTATACCTTTACCCACACGTTGAGTGGGAGAATCTACTGTGGTGTATTCTGGATTTTCCTTTTCAAATTTTTCTAATATTTTATATAATTGATCATATTCAAAATCGCTAATCAGCGGATTGGTTTGTACATAATATCTGTATTCATGAAAACGAAGACAATCTCGTAATTCTTCTGTATTTTCTTTAATAAGAATAACTATGTCTTCTTTATCCATAGCCGATAACCATGCGCTTGTAATTTTTTGTAAGTCTATTTTTTGTGTTGAATTATACATAATAAAAATATCAATCTATAATTAAAAAAATTAAAATATTTGATATAATAAGCGTTACATTAAATAGCTAAATAATTAATCGGGTACAATTTTCTGTAAGTGTTTTTGCAATACTAGTTTTAGTTGTCTTTTTACAATGTTGCACATGGTGCTGCATGTAGAAAAATAGTCGGTATTAAAATGAGTATTCAATTCTTCGCGCAGCATCTTAATTTTATAGTACTCAGATATTTCATCTTTTATCATAATACTAATTAGTTCCATTAATTGTTTGCGGCCCGCCACAGCCCGATTAGCCATAGCAGCCCTTTCTTCCATTTGATATTGTTTAATAACCTCGGCACTAAGGGTTTTTAAAACTAAGTCAACATAAGTATAGTTTTCTCTGTAAAATTGAGGAAGGTATAAGTTTTTTATTCCTTCATAACTTTGTTGATCAAAGTCGATGGCGCGCAGCCGGTATTGGTAATCTTCAATATCTGGCGTTATGTCAATTACAAAATTATAGCTACGCATATCCCCCAATAATCTAGCAAAACATCGCTCATTAAATTTTACAAATTCTTTGGCAATACGTATTTTATTTGTTTCAGGTAGAGATAAGTAATCTTCTAAAAAAACATCTCCTGGAATGCCAGCAATATGCTCCTCTACCAATGTGTCTTTATGCGATAAAAACGTAATGCGGTTTGGGCTAAGTAAATGCTCTAACTCTAAACCATAAATACGGGAAGCATCGGCCGCTTTAATATAATAATGATCGTAATTGTCATTAATACGATTAATGATGCGAATACGAAATGGAACACTATTACCAAATTCACAAAAATCTATGCGCTCAACATCTAAGTGTTTTATAAAACTAAGGTTACCTTCTGTTTTTAAATTTGCATAAATTTTAATTAATCCTTCTTTTAAAAATTCCATTTCTTTAAGGTCGTAAACAGCAGTTTCCCAATGGGTAAGCTTTCCTTTTTTATTTCTTAATGCTGTGGTATTTCGGTAGTTTAGTAGGTCTTTATAGGTAATCGGTAATACAATATCTCTACCATACTGTTTTAGGTATTTTTGCAACCGATCGCTCACTGAAAATAAATTCTTTTTCATGAGAGGCTGGTCCGAATCATTTTTTATTTTGGCATTAATAATTTGATCAAATTGCATATTGTAAAGATACGATTGAAAGATGAAACATAAAAAAAAGGGACTAACAGATAGTGATATTTTTAATTTTACTTTACTAGTACAATACGCACTCAGACACTATTTACTGTACACATTCAATAAATAAATTTTTTCCTCTTATTTATCTTATTTTTGAAATTTAAACTAAATACAATGTTACCAAAAAAAGGGCTATACCATTTCCTGTTAACAAAACGCTTTGCATTGCTAAGTGGCTGTTGCATATTTATTTTTTCTTGTAAGTTTCGTCAAGAGGTCGATATGATTATTCATCATGCAAAAATTTATACCGTTGATGAAAAATTTTCAGTTGCAGAAGCCATGGCAGTTAGCGATGGAAAAGTTATCGCTCTTGGCAAAAATGATGATATACTAAAACAATATCAATCTGATATCGTAAAGGATGCAGAAGGGAAATCTGTATTTCCTGGATTTAATGATGCACATGTGCATTTTATGGGTTACGGCCAAAGTTTGCAAACAGTAAATCTTGTTGGCACACAAAATTGGGAAGAGGTGCTTATTAATTGCCAAGAATTTGCTAAATCGTTACAAACATCAGCCTGGCTAACGGGTGGGGGCTGGGATCAAAATGATTGGGCTATAAAAGAGTATCCAAATAATTCAAAATTAAATGAACTTTTTCCCAGCCGCCCAGTAATTATTACCAGAATAGATGGACATGCTGCTATAGCAAATAATATAGCATTAGGCCTTGCGGGTATAAAACCAGGCGATAAATTAACCGGAGGAGAAATAGAAATGAAGAATGGAATTCTTACCGGCATACTTATAGATAATGCCGCAGATCTTGTTTATTCCAAAATGCCCCAGAGAACTAAGGAGCTAGATAAGGCCGCATTATTACTTGCGCAGGCCAACTGCTTTGCGGTAGGAATAACGTCTTTGCATGATTGTGGCTTAGATTTTAGAACAGTGGAACTAATTGAAGCTATGCAAAAAAACGAGGATTTAAAGATGCGGATGAACATTATGTACAGCGATGCTAAAGAAAATTTTGATTATGCATTTAAAAGAGGGAAAATAAAAACAGATTATTTACAAGTAAATTCTTTTAAGGTATATGCTGATGGTGCCCTAGGATCAAGAGGGGCAAGCTTATTGCAGTCTTATAGCGACAGGCCAAATTGGTCGGGGTTTTTGTTAAACTCGTTAGATCATTTTGATTCGGTTGCTAATGTAATTTATCAAAATGGATGGCAGATGTGTACTCATGCCATAGGCGATAGTGGCAACAGAACAATACTTAAAGTTTATGCAAAATACTTAAAGGGAAAAAATAATTTACGTTGGCGTATTGAACATGCACAGGTAATTAATGTAAATGATTTTCATTTTTTTGGTGATTATAGTATTATACCCTCCGTACAACCTACCCATGCAACTAGTGATATGTACTGGGTCTTTGATCGATTGGGTCCTGATAGGGTATCTGGCGCCTATGCCTTTCAGCAATTACTACAAGAAAATGGCTGGATACCTTTAGGTACCGATTTTCCAGTGGAAGATATAAGTCCCTTCAAAACATTTTTTGCTTCTGTTGTAAGAAAAGATGCCAAAGGATTTCCTGCCGCGGGTTATCAAATGAAAAATGCTTTAAGTAGAGAAGAAACTTTAAGAGGAATGACGCTTTGGCCAGCTAAAGCTTCTTTTGAAGAAAAGAAAAAAGGTAGTTTAGAAAAAGGAAAATTTGCCGATTTTATTATTTTAGATACAGATTTAATGACTTGCCCTACCGAAGCTATTTTAAAAACAAAGATATTGGCAACCTATAGTGCTGGAGAACAGGTTTACATAAAATAACACCTCCCTGAAATATTATTTCCTGCCCCTCTCTAAAGGAGATATGGTACGTGTTTTAATTAGCATTTTTTTGTAATTAAATAGTATCATTAAAATAGTTAGTCAAAATTATTACTGAAAATCAATTAGTTATAAATGTTTAGTAAAAAATACTTCTCTTTTCTTTGGTAAATAAACTTATTTACAATTACCTTCGCCGTCCAAATTTAAATACCACAGGGATGGCTGTGGGGAAACTAAAAAAATATATAATGAGCAAATTACATTTCACTACAAAACATGCGAACGAGGCTACTGTTACACACAACTGGTATGTTGTGGATGGTACTAATCAAACCGTTGGTCGTATGTGTGCCCGTATTGCATTAGTTCTTCGCGGCAAAAATAAAGCCTATTACACGCCCCATGTGGATTGTGGCGATTTTATCATTGTTACCAATTGCGAAAAGGTAAAACTTACTGGTAATAAAATGGATGAAAAAGTTTACGATAACTATAGCGGTTATCCAGGGGGTCGTAAAGAGGAAATAGCTAAGGATTTATTAAAGCGCAGGCCCGAAGTTATTATTGAAAGAGCTATAAAAGGGATGTTACCTAAAAATCGTTTGGGCCGTCAGATGTACAAAAAATTATTTGTATACCAAGGGGCATCACATCCGCACGGGGCACAACAACCAAAAGAATTAAAATTTTAATTACCAGCCAAACGCTATTAAGCCGTTAAGGATTAACTAACAGCACATAGTTTACAGCTAAAAGCTAAAAATAAAAATGGAAAAACAAACAAACGCAGTCGGCCGCAGAAAAGAAGCTGTTACCCGTATCTTCCTTTCAAAGGGAGACGGAAAGATTACAGTAAACGGCAAAGACTATAAAGTGTATTTCCCGTTGGTTTATTTACAAAACCAAGTAGAAGCACCTTTAAAAACTGTTGAGTGTACAGACAAATTTAATGTAGTGGTTAATGCTACAGGCGGTGGTGTAAAAGGACAAGCCGAAGCAACCAAGCTGGGTATTGCCCGTGCCTTGATTGAATTAAGTGCTGATTACCGTCCGGCTCTAAAAGCTGCTGGTTTATTAAAACGTGATCCACGTTCTGTTGAGCGTAAGAAACCAGGACGCAAGAAAGCAAGAAGAAGCTTCCAGTTCAGTAAAAGATAATATCCGATACTAGATACCAGATATTGGGTAGTAAATTCAGCCTCAACGATCGGGCATCTGTTATCTAGAATCAAATTTTTAAAAACTATTTTAATAATAAACAATGGAAAATACTTCCTTACAACAGCAACTTTTAGAAGCAGGCGTTCATTTTGGGCATTTAAAGAAAAAGTGGAACCCTAAGATGTTGCCTTACATCTTTGCTGAAAAGAAAGGCATTCACATTATTGACTTGAATAAAACCGTTGAAGGTTTACAAGAATCTGCTGCTGCTTTAAAAGCAATCGCACGCAGTGGTAAAAAAATAATGTTTGTGGCTACTAAAAAGCAAGCTAAAGAAATTGTTTGCGATTGTGCAAAGCGTGTAAATATGCCGTATGTAACCGAACGTTGGTTAGGGGGTATGTTAACTAATTTTAATACCGTGCGTAAGAGTGTTAAAAAAATGCAGAGTATAGAAAAAATGCTAGCTGATGGAAGTGCAGAAAGTTTAACTAAAAAGGAAAAATTAACCCTTACACGCGATAAGGAAAAAATGGAAAAAGTGTTGGGAGGTATTGCGCAAATAAGCCGTGTACCAGCTGCATTATTTATGGTGGATATAGGGCATGAGCATATTGCACTTGCTGAAGCAAGAAAATTAGGCATCAGCACTTTTGGAATGGTTGATACCAATTGTGATCCTAATAAAATTGATTTTGCAATTCCGGCTAATGATGATGCTACCAAATCAATTGCCATCATTCTTAATTATTTAACAGCAGCTATTGCAGAAGGATTACAGGAACGTCAGGCTAATAAAGATGAAGATGAAAGTAATGATAGCGAAGAAAGCGCCGAAGCTAAAGCTGCTCGTTTTGAGTCAAAAGCAGATGGCGGTGATGATAGAAATAAGCGCGGGTCTGGTCCAGGCAGAGGACCTGGAGCTCAACCTAAGCGTCGTATAGCTGCTACGGGACAAGGAGGTAGAAGGCCTGCAGGTAGTGGTGGTGGAGCTAGGTAGATGGACCATGTGCCAGGTAAAAATAATCTTGATAAATAAAGATGTATTGCAATGGTAATATTTCTTGTATCAGTGGTTATTAATTTTTAATTTTTTAATTTTTAATTTACATGAGTGTAACAATAACACCAGCAGATATTAATAAATTACGTCAATCAACCGGAGCTGGCATGTTAGATTGCCGCAAAGCATTAACAGAAAGCAATGGCGATTTTGAAGCAGCTATTGATTGGTTGCGTAAGCAAGGTCAAAAAGTTGCGGCTAAACGCAGTGATCGTGAAGCTAAAGAAGGCGTAATAATTGCGCAAACAACTTCCGATAATAAAAGCGGCATTGTTCTTTGTATTAGCTGCGAAACTGACTTTGTTAGCAAGAATTCAGATTTTGTTGCCTTTGCTCAATCTATTGCAGATGCAGCTATTGCCAACAATGTTATAACAGCCGAAGAGTTAAAAAGTGTTGCTGTAAACGGATCTACAGTGGAAGAATTAATTAATGATAAACTTGCTGCTATTGGTGAAAAGATTGCAGTTTCAAGATTTGAAAGAGTTGATGCTCCTTATGTGGCTTCTTATATTCATGGGGCAAACCGTATGGGCGTTTTAGTTTGTATGACCAAAGAAGCAATTGATGCCGGTAAAGATGTTGCCATGCAAATTGCAGCTATGAACCCTTTAGCAGTTGATGAAACATCTATTAGCCAAGAAACAAAAGATAGAGAAAAAGCAATAGCTATAGAAATGATAAAGGCAGAAGGTAAGCCAGCAGAAATGGCAGAAAAAATTGCCGATGGTAAAATGAATAAATTTTTTAAAGAAAATACTTTAATGGCCCAGGCTTTTGTAAAAGATAACAGCAAATCTGTTTTAGATTACTTAAAAAGTGTTGATGCTGATTTAAAAATAATCGAGTTTAAGCGCGTAGCTTTAGGATAATATTCTTATAAAATTTTAATAAGCAATCTTATAATTGATTTTATAAGGTTGCTTTTTTTTGCCATTGAAACATGTAAATATTATTATTTAATAAACTAGCGTAATTTACTTCTAATCTTTTCTCGTAATTTTAATCTCATGAAAATTTATCAAACTTATTTTGAAGAAAATAAACTTTCCTGGAATAAGCGTACAGCGATTCACAAAGATTCTGCATTTTATGATTTAGTCTCATTTAAAAATGGGATATCTTCTTTAAATAAGATTGAATTAGACGAATTGGGAGATGTAAAAGGTAAAAATTTACTCCATCTCCAATGTCATTTTGGTATGGATACCATAAGCTGGGAAAGAGAAGGAGCAATTGCAACTGGGATAGATTTTAGTGACGAGGCAATTAAACTTGCAAAAGAAATAAATACTGAATTAGATATGCATGTTGAATTTGTATGTTGCAATGTGTATGATCTAAAACAGCATTTAGATAATAAATTTGATATTGTTTTTACATCATATGGTACAATTGGGTGGCTGCCCAACCTAGATGATTGGGCGGCATTAATTGCCCATTTTTTAAAACCCGGAGGCATTTTTTATATGGTCGATTTTCACCCAACACTTTGGATGATGGATGAAAATTTTGAAAAAATAAAATACAACTATTTTAATACGCAAGTTATTACAGAAGAAATATCTGGCACTTACTCTGATCGGAACGCTTCTATAAAATCAATTGAGCATGGATGGAACCATCCTCTTTCTGAAATTATCACTGCATTGCTAAAACACAATTTGCGCATTAAGCTATTCAATGAATTCCCTTATTCGCCCTATAATTGTTTTAAAAATATGGAGCAAGGGCAGGCTGGTATGTGGCGTATTATAGGGATGGATGAAAAAATGCCCATACTATATTCTATAAAAGCTGTTAAACAATCTCAATAACTATTCATAAAAAATATATCTTCGCAAAAATACCTAAGCCAATGTTACCTAAGTACAAGCGAATTCTACTAAAACTTTCTGGTGAATCTTTAATGGGCGATAAAAATTTTGGATTAGACAGTGATGTCATTTCCCGCTATGCTCATGATATTAAAAGTATCACAGAGCTTGGGGTACAGGTAGCCATTGTAATTGGCGGCGGCAATATTTATCGCGGCATGAATGAGGCCGAAACCGGAATAGAAAGAGCACAGGGAGATTATATGGGTATGCTGGCAACGGTAATTAATGGAATGGCATTGCAGAGCGGCTTAGAAAAGGCTGGTGTTTATACCCGTTTGCAAAGTGCTATTAAAATGGAACAAATTGCCGAGCCCTATATCCGAAGGCGAGCTATGCGACATTTAGAAAAAGGAAGAGTGGTTATTTTTGGTGCAGGTACCGGCAATCCCTATTTTACTACAGATACGGCTGGATCGTTAAGAGCAATAGAAATACAAGCAGATGTTATTTTAAAAGGAACTAGGGTAAATGGTGTTTATTCATCCGATCCCGAAAAAGACCCTACCGCAACAAGATATGAAACCATTTCATACAATGAGTGTATTACCAATAACTTAAAAGTGATGGATATGACCGCTTTTACACTTTGTATGGAAAATAGTTTACCTATTGTTGTTTTTGATATGAACACTGAAGGAAATTTACTAAAAGTAGTTACTGGCGAAAAAGTAGGCACGCTGGTATCCTAAAATTATATATATTAAAAATTTTACCTCTTCCTAACATAAGCAGGGATAAAAATATTGTTACTATTTTTTGTTTTAGTACATAAAAACTATAATTTGAATTGTAGGTTTTAAAATTAATTCCCATTATTCTTTTACCCGAGAGTCAAATTAAAAAAATAATTTCAGCAAATGAAAGTCCTTCATGAAGATATAAGGTAGCATACGGAAAATCACTGAACGAAGCAATAAAGATTACAACGAACTACTGCAAGACTATGCTTATTTACAGACCCAGTATAAAAAACTTCAGGCCAAACTAATTATCCTGTTTTTTGTTTCAACTAATTAGCTCAATTTTGTCAAAACAAAATTGGATTAGGATGAATAAAAATATGGCAGATATAAGAAAAGAATATCAAATGCAAAGCTTATTGGAAACAGATGTTTGTAAAACTCCTTTTCAGCAATTTCATAAATGGTGGGCGGATGTCCTTAATAGTAGCTTGGACGAAATAAATGCCATGACCTTGGCAACCGCTTCGCTAACTGGTGTGCCTTCTGCAAGAATAGTATTACTAAAATCGGTTACAGAAGAGGGCTTTGTTTTTTTTACTAATTACAATAGTCATAAAGGAAAAGATTTGCTAGAAAATCCAAATGCTTGTTTGGTATTTTTTTGGAAAGAATTAGAAAGACAGATTAACATTACTGGCACAGTGGAAAAAGTGTCTGCAGATGAAAGTGATGTATACTTTAACTCGCGACCCATGGGAAGCCGTATTGGTGCCTGGTCATCGCCACAAAGTAATGTAATTGCATCAAGAGAAATTATTGAAAAAAACATCACCACATACACAGAACAGTTTAGCGGAAAAGACATTAGTAGACCTCCTCATTGGGGCGGATATATAGTGAAACCTACAGTTATTGAGTTTTGGCAGGGTCGTCCTAGTAGACTGCACGATCGAATTAGGTACTCCAAAATGAAAGAAGGTAGCTGGCAAATAGATAGACTAGCACCTTAAAAAATTCTATACTTTTAGATAATCGCTGTACACCTATTTTTTGGGCATACAGCGTTAATCTAAGTATTAACACTAGGCTTTTTTCTTAGCAACTGCTACTTTTTTCTTAACGGTAGGCACTACAACCTTTTTTGCGGGTTTTGCCGGTCTTGTTTTACCAAAAGAACCACTAAAAATTTTCCCTTTTTTTGTTTTAATATCCCCACGTCCCATAATTGTCTTTTTTATATTGATTAAAGTTGATTTTTAAAAAAAAAGCAAGGCACATCAGCACCTTGCTTTTTAATGCGCTTTACACAAAATTACATTTTACTTGCTAATTCTTTGCCAGCTTTAAACTTAGCAACTTTTTTTGCTTTAATTTTAATTACAGCACCTGTTTGAGGGTTGCGACCATTACGGGCAGCTCTTTTAGAAACAGAAAAAGTACCGAATCCTACCAATGTAACTTTACCGCCACCTTTTAAAGTTTTAGTAACAGCAGCTACAAAAGAATCTAAAGCAGCATTTGCTTGTGTTTTTGTAATACCTGCATTGTCAGCAAGTTTTGAAATTAATTCAGCTTTGTTCATAATTTTTTTTTTAGAATTTTATAACTGCAACAAATATAGAAGATTTTTAATTGCAACAAAAATTATTTTTTTAAAAATTTAGTCGCAAACCCTTATCAATAAGCACTTTCACCTATTTGTAGTAAAATGTTTAAAATATTTATATTGTAGGCATATCCTAAAAGCCTTTGTCAGTGTATCTTTTAACGATATTTTTTTAAAATTCTTTACCTATCAAGTTTTAAAGAAGTTATTAAATAGGATAAAAGATGAAAAGTATAAAATATTTTTTTTGCACAATTAGTTAACAACTTGCATAACAGACCGAAAAGCAATGAATTTATCACCCCATTTAGTAAAGCTTTTTTGTTTCATATAGGAGGCGTTATTTTCGATATAGCTATTGTATAATGCTTTACTATCTGCAAAATACTGAATGGCAAAAGTGGGGCCTTCACTGTCATCAACTTCTAATAGACGAAGAATATGCGCATGTGTAAAACATCCGGTATTTATAATTTCGGGGATGTGTTCTTCTTTTAACCAGCACAACCATTTATCTTTTATATCGCTCTTAATTTTTATCGTAACATTATATATAATCATTGTAAATTATTAGCCTTATTTTATTTTTCTTTCAACTCAACATAAACCGGACAGTGGTCGCTGTGTTTTACATCTGGATAAATATCTGCATCAACTAATTGTTTTTTTAAGGTATCTGTAACAGTTATGTAATCAATGCGCCAGCCTTTATTATTAAGCCTAACCGAAGGAAAACGTTGACTCCACCAGCTATACCGATGTGGTTCTGGATGAAATTCACGAAAGGCATCAATCCATCCACTATTTAAAAATTTGCTCATCCATTCCCGTTCTTCTAACAAAAAACCACTGCTATTTTTATTTCCTTTGGGATCGTGAATATCAATTTCTTTATGGGCAATATTATAATCCCCGACCAAAATCATTTTAGGGTGTTTCTTTTTTAATTTCTCAAGAGATATTTGTAATTCTTTTAACCAAGTGTATTTAAAATCTTGTCGTATATCGCCACTGGTTCCCGAAGGAAAGTAAGCATTGATTAATCGGATATCACCAAAGTCAAGCTGTATTATTCTACCTTCATCATCACTTGCGGTATGGCCATTACCAAATACCACATGATCTGGTTTAATTTTAGAAAATACAGCAACGCCACTATATCCTTTTTTTTGTGCACTATACCAGCTATGGTGAAAGCCAAGTGTTTCCAGTTGCTTAATATCTACATCGTCTTTTGTGGCTTTAGTTTCTTGTAAACAAATAATATCTGCAGGATCAGTTTTTAACCAATCAATAAAACCTTTTTTAAAGGCAGCCCTAATTCCATTAACATTGTAGGAAATAATACGCATTTATTTAATTTTTAAAATTGCAAAATAAATATAAGGGTTTAACTTATTCTAAAATTGGCCTCAGCCATCTTGTGGCTTCTTGTAAACTCATCGCTTTTCTATTTGCATAATTCTGCAGCTGATCGTTTTCAATTTTACCTACCCCAAAATACTTACTCTTTGGGTGGGCAAAATACCATCCACACACAGATGCGGCGGGGTACATGGCTAATGATTCGGTTAAAAAAATACCTGTGGCTTCTTGGCCACCAAGTAAATCAAATAATTTGTATTTTTCTGTATGGTCTGGGCAAGCAGGGTAGCCTGGTGCAGGACGAATGCCAAGGTATTCTTCTTTAATTAATTGTTCATTAGTTAACTGTTCGTGGGAAACGTATTTCCAAAATTCAGTTCTAGTTTTTTTATGAAGCAATTCTGCAAAAGCTTCGGCTAATCTGTCGGCCAATGCTTGTAAAATTATTTTATTGTAATCATCATAGTTAGCTTCAAATTTTTTTATGTGGTCTTCAATACCTTGTATAGTAACAGAAAAAGCACCAATATGATCCTGGTAATTTTGTCCTGCTGGTGCAATAAAGTCAGCAAGTGATAAATTTGGCTGTCCGGCAGTTTTTTTTATTTGTTGTCGAAGAAATTCTAATTGTATTATCGTTTTTTTATTTTTAACATCAATGGTATCGGCGTCAATTTTATTAGCAGGCCAAAAGCCAACTACAGCTTTTGCAGTCAGCCATTTTTCGTCAATTATTTTTTGCAGTATTTTTTTTGCATCAGTATATAGCTTGGTTGCTTCTACACCAATAATATGGTCAGTAAGAATTGCAGGAAATTTACCATGCATTTCCCAGGTAATAAAAAATGGCTGCCAGTCAATGTAGTCAGCAATTTTTGCTAATGAATAGTTATTTAAAATTTTTGTTCCAATAAATGTTGGTTCTACTGGTTTAAAATTTGTCCAATCAATTTGAGTAGCATTTTTTTGTGCTTCTTCAAAAGAAATATATTGTTTATTTATTTTTTTATTAGTAAAATCTATTGCTAATTTATCATACTCGGCTTTTAATGTTTGTAAAAAAATAGGCTTGTGTTCTTTATTTAATAAATTAGCGGCAACGGTTACACTTCGACTAGCGTCTAAAACATGTATCACGCCTTCATCGTATTGTGGTGCTATTTTTACTGCTGTATGCATGCGTGAAGTGGTAGCCCCGCCAATTAATAATGGCAATTTTATTCCCCTGCGTTTCATTTCGTGTGCCACATGTACCATTTCGTCAAGTGAGGGTGTAATTAAACCACTTAAACCAATAATATCAACCTTTTCTTTTATCGCCGTTTCTAAAATTTTATCTGTAGATACCATTACGCCCAAATCAATAATATCATAGCCATTGCAGCCCAATACCACTCCTACAATATTTTTACCAATATCGTGTACATCTCCCTTAACGGTAGCTAACAATATTTTAGCAGCGCCAGCAGTTTCTTCATTAATAGTTCCCGCTGCTAAATGTTTAATTTTTCGGTCTTTTTTTTCTTGCTCAATAAAGGGCGTAAGTAAAGCAACCGCTTTTTTCATCACCCTTGCACTTTTAACCACCTGGGGTAAAAACATTTTACCAGTTCCAAATAAATCACCTACTATATTCATGCCATCCATTAGCGGACCTTCAATAACATCCAGTGGTCTTGCATATTTTTGCCTAGCTTCTTCGGTGTCGGAGTCAATATAATCGGTTATGCCATTAACTAAGGCATGCGATAAACGTTTTTCTACTATTTCTTTTCTCCAGCTTTCATCTTTAATTATCACTTTTCCTTTTGCTTTAATTGTTTCGGCAAAAGCAATCATTTTTTCTGTACTCTCATTATTATCATTATTCCTGTTTAGCACAACATCTTCGCAAATAGCTTTTAATATTGGTTCAATTTCATCGTAAACGGCTAATTGTCCAGCATTTACAATACCCATGTCCATACCGGCTTTTATAGCATGGTATAAAAAAACACTGTGAATAGCTTCGCGTACATGTTCGTTTCCTCTAAAAGAAAAAGATACATTACTTACGCCGCCACTTACTTTTGTAAGCGGCATTAATTTTTTTATTTCTCTTGTTGCTTCAATAAAATCTACGGCATAATTATTATGTTCTTCAATGCCAGTTGCTATGGCAAAAATATTTGGATCAAAAATAATATCTTGTGGATAATACCCCACTTGCTCTGTTAAAATTTTATACGCTCTTTTGCAAATCTCAATTTTTCTTTTTTTAGTATCTGCTTGTCCTACTTCGTCAAATGCCATTACAATTACTGATGCGCCATAGTTTTTACAAATGATAGCTTGTTCAATAAATTTAGCTTCCCCTTCTTTCATCGAGATAGAGTTAACAATACATTTTCCCTGCACACACTTTAAACCGGCTTCAATAATTTCAAATTTTGAAGAGTCAATCATGATCGGAATTTTAGCTATATCCGGCTCTGCCTGTACTAAATTTAAAAAAGTGGTCATGGCTTGTACACCTTCAAGCAGGGCGTCGTCCATATTTACATCAATTACCTGTGCCCCATTTTCTACTTGCTGGCGCGCAATAGTTAATGCGGCTTCATATTGCCCTTCTCGTATAAGCCGGGCAAACATTTTACTACCGGTAACATTTGTACGCTCGCCTATATTTATAAAATTTGTTTCGGGCCTAACAATTAAAGGCTCTAATCCACTTAATCGTAAATATGGTTGTATTGTATTCATAATTTATTTTAATCAATAAGTGCTGTTGCTGTTACTGGCAATATCCTTGGTTTAAACTTACTTACTTCCTCAGCAATATGTTTTAAATGATCTGGCGTGGTACCACAACAGCCGCCTACAATATTAACAAAGCCTTGTTTTGCCCATTGTTCAATTATGTGAGCTGTTTCATGCGGCTGTTCATCGTACTCGCCAAATGCATTTGGTAGCCCAGCATTAGGATAGGCCGATGTATAGCAGGCAGCAATCTGGCTCAGCTCTTCAATATATGGTCGCATTTCAGATGCGCCTAAGGCACAGTTTAATCCTACACTAATGGGGTTGGCATGCATAATAGATACATAAAATGCCTCTAGTGTTTGGCCACTTAAGGTTCTGCCCGAAGCATCGGTAATGGTACCCGAAATCATAATGGGCAATTCTGTAATATTTTTTTTTCTAAAATAATTTTTTGCTGCATAAATAGCCGCTTTAGCATTAAGCGTATCAAAAATGGTTTCAATTAATATAATATCTACTCCACCATCAACCAATCCTTTTATTTGTTCGGTATAAGCAGCAGCCACGGCATCAAAATTTACGGCTCTAAATCCCGGGTTGTTTACATCGGGCGAAAGGGATAATGTTTTATTTAAAGGCCCAATAGCACCTGCAACAAAACGAGGTTTAGCAGCATTCTTTATTGTGTATTCATCTGCGGCAAATCTGGCGCATTTTGCTGATGCCACATTTAATTCATACGCCAGCGACTGCATATCGTAATCGGCCTGGGCAATAGAAGTGCTGCTGAAGGTATTGGTTTCAATAATATCGGCACCGACTTCCAGATATTGTTTATGAATTTCTTCGATGATCTGCGGCTGGGTAATACTCAACAGGTCATTATTACCTTTTACATCGGTATGCCAACCCTTAAAGCGTTCGCCACGATAATCTTTTTCCTCCAGTTTGTGGCGCTGTATCATAGTACCCATGGCACCATCAATGATTAATATTCTTTCTTTTAAACAATCTTGTAATGTTTTCATTCGCTTTAATTAAAGTTCAATGTTTAACAAAAACCTGAAGTGAGTGACACAACGATGATGCTCAAAGCTGTGAGGTTGACTTCAAAATAATTACTATAAACTTTTAAACGAGAATCAATCTGAGAGAAGTATTGCAGAATTGCTTTCGTTTATTAGTTCAGTCAGAAAAAATAAACAGGCCGAACAATAAACAAATCTACCTGTTAACACTGCAAATTTAGAATAAGAAATCCGTAACACAAAATGTTACGGCTATTTAATGATAAGCGTATAAACTCCTGCTACAACGGTGGTATTAGGGGCAGGTTGAAGTAATAATTAGTTATGTACAAATTGAATCTTCTTATTTTTTAATGGATTGTCGTCTTTAAGTTTGATACTGCATTAACGTTTATTACGAATGGTAAATACTCTCGAAATATTGAAGCCGAAAAGAATATCGCCCTTATCCCATAAGCCTTTCGTGTCTGCAATAAAAGTTCTTTCGTTCATGCCGGGCGAATTGGTAAAATGAACCTGAAAAACGTGGCCGCCGGTTTCTATATCAAATCCAACTGATAAACTATTTGTTGTTCCGGGCAGTTTATACTCTTCTAACTGGTAATAGTATTCAACATTAATACTGATGCGCTTGCTTATTTTTTGCCTACCGCCAATTCCAATTGCAAAAAGATCGTTGGGATCATTAGCACTGGTAACCAGGTTTTGATGTATAAAGGTTGGCATCAACTGTAAAGAAGTGCCTTCAGAAAATTTACGCCCAATGATGAGCTGGTGAGAATAGGACAACCTAGAGCTGGCGTAATTTTTTATTGTTTGATCTTCCCACTTAAGCGATCGGTATGCAATGGTGGGGAGATAGCTGAGTGTTATGGGCATTTTTCTTTTACCTTTTGATTGCCTCAATATTTTTAGTTTAAAAAAGGCATCGTATGTTTTTTGGTATGTACTTCGGCCAACACCAATCATCAGTGTGTTGGTAATTCCATAATCAAAACCAATACGCATGGTGGCTTTGTCTAAACCAAAGAGTTCATAAAAGCCTTCATTAAGATTACCAAAGCGGTGCGATATTTTTACATCTAGCACGCCTTTGGCCACATTTTCTACGGAGTGGCCGTTTACAAGTCGGGTGGTTTTAAAAGTGGCGGTGGTATAAAAGGTCATGTCTTTTGTAGAGGTTATTTCTTTTTCAAGCAAATTCATCAGGTCGGAGGTGTCCTGTGCAATGCCTTCATAAAACATACCCATCAACAAAAAAAATAACCATACTTTAAGAGATTTCATACTAAATAAATTTATAGAATTTCAATAAAATTACCTGGCTTCGTAATTACAGTCTACTTTTAAATCAATGGTTTTTGAAATATTGTTTTCAACAACCTTTGGTATAGCAATTTTATAATCATCAAGCTTAACTTTAAAGGTAGTATTTGCCGATACGGTGTTTCCCTTAACCAGTATTACAGCCGCTACCGTAACTTTATTGGTTACGTTATGCATGTTTAAATCCCCGGTTACCGTTACATTGTAAGAACCGTCTTTTTTAAAATCAACTTTGCTCATATCAGTAATAGATCCTTTAAATGAGGCTTTAGGATACTTCGTACTTTCCATATAATTTTCATTAAAATGCTCCTGCATCAGCGCTTTTTTAAAAAGAAAACCATTAACCAATACAGAAAAGGCAACACTACCGGTTTGGCTGTTAATTAAGCTTACTGCCTGGTTATTTACTGCATCAATATTTTCAACATCGGTTTTTGAAAAGAAAGATATCTTACCGTTTTTGGTAATAAAATTTTGTGCGTTTGTCGAAAGCGTCACAAAAAAGAAAGTTACAAAAATTAAAATTTTTTTCCGCATGTGTGTAAGTTGTAAAATTGATTTAGAGGGTTATTTATTTTAGTATTTTTTAATTGTTGGGGGCGCCTGCTGTAATCCAGATACGCATTTTTTCTAAACTGCAACTATTTAATTTATTACTATTTTTAGGCATGGGCGAATAACTGGCACTATGAGAAACAGCTCCCCATAAGCGGCCATTATCTACCTGCATTTTAACTCCTGCGTAAGTGTCCAGTCTGATGCCAGCCGATGGCGTAGCTCCGCCATGACAGTTGATGCAGTTTGAGCTTAATACCGGCAGCACAGAAGTAGAATATTTTACGGCTGCAGTATCGCAGGCTGTATTGGGATACAACAAATCTGATTTATCATAGTAACAACTATTAAACGAGTTCAATAGTATACTGCTGATGATAATTAAAGCAGCAATAAAGACGGTATTGCCTGTTTTTATTTTATACATTTTCTTTTTTTGTTAGGGTTATTTTAATTATTTGGCGCTCCGGAATTTACCCATTTTCTGATCTGCGTAATTTGGCAGACACTTAATTTGGCGGCATTTTTAGGCATAGGCGAATAACTTGGAGCATGGCTTACTGCACCAACCAGTCTTCCACTGGCGGCAACAGTAAATACACCACTATAAGTACTTAGGTTTATGCTCCCCGATGGTGCAATGCCGGCATGGCAGCCCAAACAGTACGTGTTTATGAGTACACTGATATCTGCGCTATATTTAAACTTAGTAGTATCGCAAAGCGATCCACAATTAATCGTATTTTTTGCGCCTTCATTTATCCACCTTCCAATTAGTGCTTTTTGTTCTGGAGTAAGATCGGGGTTTGGAGGGCGGGGCATTTTTTTACTGCCTGTTTCAAACAACACTTTATAAACATCCGAATTGGTAGCATTACCGGGGCTGATGCCTTTTTTGATGATGTTTACATAATTGTCAAATACATAGCCTTTATTTTGGCTTGCGGCATCGTGACAGCCCGACTTGGCACAATTGGATTGAAAAATCGGTAGAATCTGATTTTGGAAACATACTTCGTTAGCACCTCCGGGAATAGGCGTAGGCGACCCGGCTGCAGGTTCTGGGATTTCATGCTTACAGGCATTAATTATAGTTAGGGCTATAATTAATGCTGTAACTATGTGGTAAGTCTTTTTCATACTTATTTATTTTAAGGGAGTAGTCACTACCTTATTAAGTAGCACCGCACTAGGTAAACATCTCCCATAATACCAAGGTCTGCATCTCCCATGCCCATGCCAGTACAAATTCCTTTCAGCGTAGCTTCTTTGTTTTCAACCAGGCCAGCCGCTTTTTCTTCCATAGTACAATTAACGTAAGCACCAGCTTCATTGGTTTGTAACATAACTATCACCTGGTTTTCCTGATTTTTTGAAACCTTTATCACCTTACCCGAAACCTCTAGTATATTATTAAGGTATATTTTTTTTGCGGCTGTTGAATCTTTTAAAAAGAACTGATACAATGTTGCTGCATCCGTTTTGTTAGCATCTGCATTCTTTACATTTATCGGGCCTTTATTATAAAAGTAATAACCAACTAACCCAGCAATAATACTAATTGCTAAAAAAAATATGACGATTTTTTTCTTCTTTGCTGACATGTTTATAATTGATGCTAAAGGCAATCCTTTTCTTTAATAAAATTATGCAAATAAAAGAAAAAAATAGAATTTAGTTACCTGATACAATAAAATTTTCAACCGGTATACGATTGCTAATGCTTTTTGCCAAAGTCATTTCATCAGCATACTCCAGCTCGCCACCAAAGGCAATACCCCGTGCAATGCTGGTAATTTTTATTAAACTAGTTTGCCTAAGCTGATCGGAGGATATTTTTTTGCTGATATAATATATAGTGGTATCGCCCTGAATTGTTGGGCTAAGTGCAAAAATTATTTCTTTAATTTCTTCTTTATGTATGCGCGTAACTAATGCATCTATGGTTAACTGCTCGGGGCCAATGCCATCTAATGGTGAAATAACACCCCCTAAAACATGATATATGCCATTAAATTGTTGAGTGCTTTCAATGGCAATTACATCACGGATGTTTTCAACTACGCAAAGCATTTCTTTTTTACGCATGATATTGCTACAGATATTGCAAAGTTCTTTATCGGATATATTATAACAGCGGCTGCAAAATTTTATTTCGTTCCGCATTTTAGTAATGATCTCACTGAACTGACTAACATCTGCATTATCCTGTTTAATAAGATGCAGCACCAAACGCAGTGCAGTTTTTTTCCCAATGCCTGGTAATTTAGCAAATTCATTCACAGCATTTTCTAAAAGAGAAGAAGAAAAAATCATGTAGCAAAAATAGTATTTTGCAGCTAATTACTTAATAATTAAAGTCTATTACAACTTAATATCTAATTCATTGTCCCAATCTGCTCTAACACTTAATTTTTTAGATATGGGAATTACTTTTTCGGGCTGCAATTTTTTAGAATAATCACCCTGGTCCCATACCCTGTTATTATTAATATCAAATAGTATACGAATATCATATTCGCCAGGGTTTATAAATTTATTACTCCAATCCATAGCAGTAAGTGGGTAAGCTTTTTTAACCTCTTCGCTTTGTACTAATTGTAAAATCGGGTGCTTGGTTAAATCTATATTGCTAAAACGCAATACTACATTGCCATAATCTGATTGTTGTTTTGTGGCAAAGCGAATTGTGTCTAGCTTTGCAAGCTTATTGTCTGCCGAATCTAACAAGGCGGTATTATCAATAATTAATTGATAATTAGTGGCCTCCTGCCATTTGGTTGTTAACTTAATTTTTGTTCTACTACTATCTATTGTCCAAACTGTTGATGAAATTTGCTTATAATTTGTATCCCTTAAAATTAGTTTATCCGAATCGAATATTTTTAAAGCGTTATTAAAATGCAATTCAAAAGGACTTAGTAAATCATGCTTCTGCAAGCCCGCTGGTAGTGTGTAAATTAATTTTTTGGGTTTAATGATTGATTTAACAACAGGGGTAATTCCTTTTTCTTTTTCTGTTGCTGATGCATACAAAACAAGAGATTCTGTTTTTTCCGAAATCATAATTACACTATCAGCAAAAGCAAATAATTCTTTTTTTGAATTGTAAGTTTTACCCCCATCGTTATCTTTTAAAGCATAAAGCTTAAATTTACCCATAGGTAAATTTACAAAGCTAAAACTACCATCGCCATGTAATTTGGCTATGTAATCGGGTTTGTATTTTTGTACAGCAGAGTCATCTGTAATATGGTATAGCATAGCAATTAAGGTGCTGTCTGCTTTTCCTGTTTCGGCGATTATAACCTTACCAAAAAGCGTTAAAGAATCTATTTTATTGCCAGTGGAAAAAATATACGTAAAGTCTTTTAAAGGGTTCCCTTCATTATTATCTACAATGGTATTACCAAAATTGATGCTATAGGTTGTATTTGGTAATAAACTGTCAATAAGGGTTACTGTAATAGTTTTTAATTTAAAATCAACTGCCGGCGATTTTTTAGAAAAAGGAGAAATTAACAAATTAGTTTGCGCTTCTTTTAAATCAACATATTCGTTAAAGGTTAAGATAATTTTATTAGGTGTAACATTTGTGCTGTTTAATTTAGGGGAAGCACTTATTAATTTAGGAGCAATGCTATCTCTTGGGCCACCAGTGGGCATAGCTATTTGGGCGCAACCAGTATTACTAATTGCGAAAATATATAATAGTGAAATTATACAAAGTGAAAAAATAATGTAGGTGTATTTCATCTATTCTTTTTAAAATATAAAATTAACTTTTTTGATATATTTTTATTCTATTCTTCCATCTTCTTCTCCGTCTTCAACTATATCGTGTAGCGCTACTGCAAGGTTGTTGTTTTTTACAAAATTACACCAATGGCATTTTTCTTTTCCACAACCGATATAAAAATCACGAGCTTGTATTTTATTCCATACTTCAGTAATCTGCTTTTTTACCGTAACTATATCCTGTGGATTGATAACAATTTTTTCTTTTCTGTATTCGCCTATTTTATTGGGCTCCACAAAATCAAATTCGGCACTAATTACTTTCCAATCTTCTTGATCGTAGTGGTCAATTAAAATTTTATAAAAAACGGCCTGCCTCCAATAATCACCACCATTGAGGTTTTTATCGTTTGGTGGTTTTATTTTAAGCAAGGCATTCTCAATATCACCAGATTTGTAATCCACCACATTTACATCTTTGCCATTAAATTCCATTTTATCAAGTTGGCCTTTTATAGGAACTCCGTTTATTACAATGCCTCTTATATTTGTTTCAACAATAACTGATTTGTTCCAGACATTCACATATTTATCATAATAATTGCGTAAAACTTCTTCGCCATATTCTATTCGTCTATTAAAAGCTTCTTTGGTAAAATTTTCGCGATGTTTTTTTATGTAGCATTTAAAATCAGCAAACATTTCTTCGCTTGATGGGAATATTTCTTTTTTTCTATCCCTCATTTTTTGGAAAAGGTTTTCCAATGCGTAATGAATTGCACTGCCAAATTCGGCAGCTTCACTTTTCCCTGATGGGATGCGGATCAGATTGCGGTAATAAAAATTAAGTGGACAACTAAGGTAGTTATTTAACGCAGTTACATTCATGACAAATTTTTCTAGAATGCCGCTAATAAAATCTTCTTCTGCCTGTTCAATTTCTGGTGCCTGTGCTGTAAAATTTAGTAAAGCAAATTCTATTTGCGCTTCTTCAGTTAATTCTATTTTTTCTATAGGTAAATCATGCTCTTCTATAATTTCTATAATAAATTTAGACGGTTCTAAATTTTTACCATCGTTTTTTAATTTTGCGTATGATATGTATAAATGCTGCTCGGCACGTGTTAATGCCACATAAAACAAACGGCGTAGTTCTTCACTATCAGCAGATGCTGGTTGAGATGCAAAAATGGTATCTGGAAATTTATATCCGCCCCCTGGCTTACGTTTATTTTCCCATATTGAAGCATTGGCGCCAGCAAAAAATATGTACTCAAATTCTAAGCCCTTACTGCCGTGTGTTGTTAACAGGTTTACGCCCTTATCGTTACCCGCTACTTTATTTATAGGTAAGGCAATATTTTCTTTTTCCATCAAATCTAAAATGCTGATTAATTCTTTTAATTGCAGCGTTGGATTTCTGCTGGTTTCATCTTTAATAAAATCAAATAAAGCAGTAAGTAACTGTAGCAATGAAATTTTATTACTGCTTTGCATAATATAACTTAATACACCTGCCTGCTTAATAATACGTTCAAATAATTCTTGCAAAGTAATATTAACCACATCGGCAATTAATTCTTCAATCATAAAACTAAAATCCTTTAATTTTTGATGAATGCCTGGTTCAAATAAATTATTACCTTGTTTATTTGCTTTGTCCGATAATAGTTTGCGTATGGAAGTTTGCTCCCCTTTATATTTTAGCGTCTTGGTTTCAACAGTAAGTTTAGCAATTTCGATAGTAGGGATTTTGTAAAAATCAAAATGTAAGATTTCAAAAAACATCTCATCGCCACCATAAGGTATATCATGCTCTGTATTAAGGTAACGCATCAGTTGTATAATTTTACTAGCAAAGGGCTGTGTTAACACATTAATACTTCTTTTGCTGTAAAACGGAATTTTTTTCAATCCAAAATAAGTTGCCAACTCTTCGCCATATTTATTTTCTTTATAAATAATAGCAATTCTTCCCGGAGCAATATTTTGCTTAATCAATTCAGTTACCCTATTGGTGATATCTGCCATTTCATCCTTGATAGAATTATATTCATGTATAACGGGGTTGTTTTTTAGTCCTATTAATTCTTTACTGTAACACACAAGCTCTTTACTTAATCCTTTAATTTTTTTTACAAGCCTTTCATTATTTTTATTGATTAGAGTTTTTGAAATATCAAGTATGGGCTGCGTGCTTCGATAATTACTAGTTAACACAACCGTAATTAAATCTTCACTATAACGGTTTGCAAATTCTATCATGTTCTCTAAATTGGCGCCCTGAAAACGGTAAATACTTTGGTCGTCATCGCCTACCACAAATACATTAGGCTTATCCCAGTAATTAATTAACAAGTACACTAATTTATTTTGTATTCCGCTGGTATCTTGGTATTCATCTACCAATAGGTATTGAAATTTTTCTTGATAATTAGCGAGTATGTTTTTATTTTCTTCAAACATATTTATTACCCAGTTGATCATGTCATCAAAATCGTAGCGATTTTTTTTATACATAAGAGCTTGATAATTTTGAAACTCATTTACTGCCGCACGCAATTTTTCCATCTTATCTTTTTCTGCATTTATCTTGTTTTGCTTAAGATCTCCGGCTTTATATTCTTTGTATTTATTTAAATAAATAAATTCATCTCTTAATGGAAGATCATTTATGTATTCATCAATTTTTTCACTAATATAATCAGGCTTCCATCCTTCTCTTTTCATAGTGGAAAATAAACTACGTAGATTGTTAACCTCATAATACACATCCCCTTTATATCTTTTTAAGGGATGGTTTTTGGGGAGAGAATCAATTAGAATTTTAAAAAGCTGAATTGATTCAAGTTCGGAGATCGCATCTAAAAATGTTTTTTCAAATAATTGTAAATTATCCTGAATAACATCATTACAAAATGAATGAAAAGTGTAAATATTTACTCTATAAGCGTCGGCGCCAATAAATTGTTGTAATCTTTTGCGCATAGCAATGGTGCCCGCATCGGTGTAAGTAAGGCAAAGGATATTCTCTGGCAACGAATCGGTTTCCAATAAAATTTTTCCTATTCTAGCAGCCAATATCTGCGTTTTTCCAGTACCGGGGCCAGCAATAACCATAACAGGACCTTCTATGGTGTCAACAGCTTTGCGTTGCTCGTTATTAAGACTTGTGTATTCTGCTGTAAATTTTTTCTGTAATACTTCGCGATATGATTGCATTAGCCAAAGATACCAATTAGCAGATACTTGCTATTATTTTAAATGAACAAAATATACAACTTGATGTTATATTTATTATGAGTAAAGTTTATTCGTTTAAAACCGTGCAAGAAATTCCTATGAGCTTAAATCAAGCCTGGATTTTTTTTAGTAACCCCCAGAACCTAGCAGACATAACCCCAGATAATATAGGCTTTAAAATTATATCTAAACACCATGGCGATACAATGTATGCAGGTCAGGTTATTGAATATAAAGTAAGCCCAGTGTTTGGTATTCCATTATATTGGATGACTGAAATTACGCACCTTGATAGTAAAAAATATTTTGTTGATGAACAGCGTTATGGTCCTTATTCTATGTGGCACCACCAGCATCATTTTAAAGTAATTGATGGGGGGGTGCAAATGACAGACATTGTACATTACAAACTGCCGCTTTGGATTTTAGGAGATTTGGGCAATTGCCTGTTTGTAAAAAATAAATTGCAACAAATATTTGATTACCGATTTAAAAAGGTAGAGCAATTATTTGGGATAATAGAGCCCCCGGTTAATGATATATTTAATAGATAATTTTTATAAGCTTAATGTGGATTAAAATAAGTACAAATTCATCTAATAGTATAATCTGTATCCTAAATTATCCGGGCATACGGGTAATATACTTTTCAATTTGCTTTATCTGATCCACAATTTGTGGAGTAGTAGGTTTATAGCCTTTTGCTTTTTTAAAATAATCTTTAGCTGCCCTAAATTCTCTTTTGTTCATCATGATTGAACATAATTGTAAGTAGGCAGCGGCGTTATTTTCATTGTCTGGCAATCCTGCTCTTATGGCCTGCCGTATAAAACTTTCGGCTTGTTTAATATCTCCTTTCTGCATATACAACATACCTAACTGGAGTTTGTTGGGACCTTCAGCTTGTTTGGTAAGTGCGCCACCACCAAGAGCCAAACTTTTTTTCATCATCAGTTCAGCATTTATATAATCTTGATCAACCATGGCTAAATTGCCTTTTATGGTATAATAAACTGATCGTACAGGTTTTATTAAAATAGCCGGAAACCATATAGAATCAACTACTTTTTTGGCGCCTTCCATATCCCCCTGTTCCATATACGATTGGATTAAACGCATGGGGCCAAACAAAAAATGACCTAGAATGGCAATAGCAGCAATAAAATATAATACAAATGAAGGCCAAAAGTCAGCTTGTATATTGGTAAATATAGCGAGAGCTAAAAAGACTAGGCCTAGTCCTAAGCGATACTTGATAAGAACGTTCAACCACTTCATAATCATAAAAATTTAAGGATGGCAAAGATACGGATAACATATAAAAATAGAGATAAATGAAAACCCCAAGTCAAATTGCTTATTTTTGCTCTCCAAAATTAAATATTCTGTAGTAGAAAATCTTTTGGTCCTGTAGTTCAATGGATAGAATAGGTGTTTCCTAAACACTAGATCCAAGTTCGATTCTTGGCGAGACCACTTCCCTATTGAAACCCTTGTCTATCAAGGGTTTTTCTATTTACCCTATCTCATATTCGGTTGAATTTTTGTAAAGTGTGTAGCAAAACTGTGTAGCAGATTGGTAAATTCAACTGTACCCTATTATAAATTTGACATTAAAAAACCCTTGCTTTAAAGCAGGGGTTTTTAAGTGCTAGGAACTTTTGGGAATAATCGGGAAAGTAGAAAATTAATCAGTATCCTCTAAACTAAATACATCCTCAATGGTCTTATTAAAGACCTTACAAATCTTTATCGCCAAGACGGTTGAAGGAACAAATTTCTTCAATTCAATAGC